>JAZOWR010000168.1:0-8090 GCA_045659345.1 Ructibacterium sp. | reverse complement strand
TACAACACTTCCTTAATCTATCACAAATCACCTTAAAATACAAGTTGACTTTATTCATTTTTCGGCAATTTCCTGTTGTAAAGCTCTCATAACATCATCATAAAAATATGATTCGTCCACCCGCAAATATTCGTAAAATTCATGATGTTTCTGCCATTTTTTTGCATATTGCAAAGCGGTTTCATAGGCACTTTCCTCAAGAATAAAGCATTCAGACAACAGTTCATCTCCTTTGAACTGTATAAAACAAAGCCCCTCATCTGTTTTCTCGTGAAAGAATAACTGCATCTCATGATTATGTATTTTATGTATTGTTTTAATAAGAGAGATTGCAAAATCATCCAATCCAGCATCAAAAACACGGATTTTTTCCACCAGTTCACAATAACCGAAAACTTCACGGCGGCGATAATTTTTCTGTCCCATAACTTCAATTAAACTTTGCAGTTCTTTATCCATCTGCTGTCCGAAATCTTCTTCACGCCACAAAACCTGAATCATGATTTCATTTTCCGGGTCATGATACAACGTCGGATAACACACCTCGTCTGTTTGTTTGCAATGCGGGCACTGATACCGGAAAAGAGTGTTATCCAGAACCTTTGCCTTATGCTCCGGATGTATTCCGACATTGATACTGTGGTGCAGAATAAACGGCACATCCTGGTGGCAGAACGGACATTCAAGATATTCTTCCTTAAACAATGACATAAGCAACCTTCTTTCGAGTTATTCGTTTATGTTTTCTATAATCTCTTTCCATCCCATCACAGCAACCCACATCACAAGTAAAAATCCCATAAAGACCTCCTGAAAAAATAATACCCCTCTATATATAGGGAGTTTGTCAAGTTTTTTTTCATCGCCGCTTACTAATGCGGCATATTTTCCAAAATCTTATGCGGAATTTTGAAAAACGGCGTAAGATTTCGATTTTGAAGCGGCATAAGTAAATCGAAAGGTGATTTGTCTGCCGTTTCCATAGAAAAAATCGCCAAGTTGGACAGAATATCGCAAGATATTTCCACGACCGGAAAATAGCGGCAAATCATCTTTCCTTGAATTTTGCAAAGTAGTTGTCGCAATGCCATATATTTTCAAAAATCTTATGAAAAATCATTCTATTTCCAATATCTCGTTCCAGTTGGTTGTGAACCGTCTGGATAGATAGTCTTGTTTCATCGTCCATTCCCTTTTTATGCCTTCCCCGGCTAAAAAGATGGTATTCCTTCCGTATTGATAATTAAGCTTATCCATTGTTTCTGCCAGAGTGATATTTTTTTCGTCCGGCTGTTCAAAAAGATTAAAGTGTATTTTGTCAGCCGGGGACAATTCAAAAAGAATAACGCCTGTTTTCATTGCCCGTCTGCCGGGGACAATGATTTTTTTTATTGCCGGAACAATATACTTTGTCATTGACAAATGTTCAGACAGTGGCATCGGAAATCCGATGACATGTCCGCAATGCCCGCTCGGAAGTTTTTTATCACCAACATATTCTGCTGTGTAATACGCATAAATATAAATAAAAGATGCCACTTCTTTCAAGGTTCTTAATTTGCTTGCTGCAATAGCAGTATAATGTAGCACGGATTCTTTGATAACTTTTTCTGAAGTTGTCGGTTTGTTGAAACTGCGGGAAAATGCTATTTGTTTGACTGTTCCATTGAATTCGTCAAACGGAACTGCCGGAATACCTTGCAGCTCCAAAACCGTTTGAGCCATAATTACATTGAATTTCTTTTTTATATCAAAACTTTCACACTCTGCCAAATCTCCGGCGTTGCGAATGCCGTATGCCTGCAAACGTTTTTCCAACCGCCAGGAAATTCCCCAGACTTCAGTTAAAGGTAATTCTTTCAATAATGCCAAATAATTTTCCGGCATAACAAAAATCCCGGAAGGATGCTTCTTGCCGATGTGATTAGCAATTTTTGCCAAAGTTTTGGTTTTAGCAAATCCAATACCGCAAGGGATACCTGTCCAACGCAAAACTTTTCTGCGGATTTCGGTTCCGAAAGTTTCATAGTCAAAATCATCGGCAAAATCCATGTGGAAAAATGATTCATCTATGGAATACTGTTCTGTTTGCGGAACCATACTGCTTAAAATCCGCATAACCCGATTTGACATATCGCCATACAAACAATAATTGCTTGAACGGAAAACAATCCCCAGTTTTTCAGCGTAATCCTTTAATATATAATGGGGTATGCGCTTGGGTAAATCTAAAGCCTTGAACTCATTGGAACGTGATATGCAACTGCCGTCATTGTTGGATAGTACCGCCACAGGACGGTTGTTCAATGACGGGTCGAAGACCCGTTCACAAGAAACATAAAAATTATTGCAGTCAAGCAAGCCGGTCATTTTCATTTTGTGCTGCCGAGTTTTTCTTTGTATTTTTCCCGTGTGCCGTTTAGCCTGATTCCTGGATTATGAACGGAAACATTGTTATTTACCTTTATTTCCGGTTCAGATATAGTTTGCCTGTTGCTGAAATAGTTGATTTTGCGAACAACACCGGTTACTACTCCCCAAAAGCGGATATCCTGACCGGGAGAAAAATGTATTGGCTTGAATTGTGGATTGGCTGGTTCAAGGTAACTGGTTCTGCCACTTTTACGCAAATATTTTACAGTAAATTCACCATCAACGGAAGCCACAATGATTGCTCCATCAAAAAAATTAATACTGCGGTCAACGCACAAAATATCTCCGGGAAAAATATTTGCTCCAATCATGGATTCCCCGGCTACACGTACATAATATACCGCATCGCGGTTGGAAGCAAGGAAATCATTCAAATCCAGTTCGCGTTCAATATAGTGTTCCGCTGGCGACGGAAAACCTGCTTGTATTGTGCCTGCCATTAACGGCGGAAATTCTTCATCTTTCATATTCACCTCCTGAAGCTCTGTTTTCTTATGCTGACCAAATAAAAAAATCTTATGTTTTTTCATATTCATCATAAGATTTTTTTAACACCCCGGCATAAGAGAAGTGAAAAGCAGCTTGCAACGGAAAACACAAAGGTGATTTTATGCTTAAAAATGGTACTTTGATTCTCAATGAAGCAAACATCAAATCTATTTCTAATGAAGAAAAAAAGAGTGCAAAACGCATTATCGTAGAAGAAGGAGTCCGCGTACTTGACAGGAGGCAGTTTGCATGTTGCCCGAATTTGACGAAAATTGTACTCCCGCAAACTTTAATTGGTTTCGGTTCTGGTTGTTTCACAAATTGTCATAATTTGCGGCACATCAATCTTCCTGTTGGATTGAAAGTCATTCCGGGATTTGCTTTTGCCGGATGTTCAAGTTTGACCGATATAGAATTGCCGGAATATCTTGAAGAAATACAAGATGGTGCTTTTTTCGAATGTCGTAATTTATCGCATATCAATTTGCCCGGGAGTATAAAAAAGGTTCACCCTATGACTTTCGGCGGCTGTCGATGCATTGATAAACTTATCCACGATTATCCACATTTGATAGAGCATGAAAACATATCGGAATATATATGGGAACGCATGATTGAAGTTTTTAAAGAAAAACCGTATGTGGCCAATTTCTTTGCTCTTGCCTATGATTGCAATGGTGCACAGTGGATGTCATTATTGACAAATGTTCCGGAATTGGCTTACCGCTGTCCGTGGAGAAGATTGAGTTGTCCCCAATGGGCAGAATTGCTTGCCCAGCAGCCCCAGTTTGCCGATTTTTGTCCATGGGGTAAATTAACCGGTTCATACCTGATATCAATGTTGGAAGCCCAGCCGCAGCTGGCTACAAAATGCCATTGGGAGAAGGTGTACTGTCAAAGAGGGATATTGGCATATTTACCGCATTTGGCACATTATTGTAATTGGGAAAAAATAAATTTCAGGGATTTTTTCAGGGATTACCAAATAAATCTGTCTCAATTTAAACTGGAAAATGTTCCATCTCCCGAAGGGTGGCGGCAATTGCTTGACGAATTTTATTCCGACAAATACGGCTGTTGCAAAGGACTTTTTGCCGACGGAGTTGATGATGCTGCAACTTATATGATTTATAAAAGTATGGATAAAGACAATGCAAAACTCTTTATAAAAAAACAGTTTTCCGACGGGAACTGGGATTTTCTGGAAGATTTATGCGATATTTCTCCGGAAGAATTGACCCATTCTCCCGGCAAAAGAAAAATGCCTTTTGATATTGCTTTAAATTGTCCGGATAGAATTTTTTACAAATTTTTTCAATCCCCGAAGCTTGCTATCCGTGATAAAGCCGGAAATTCTCCGCTTTTCCCGGCATTGGTGAACGATTTGCTTAATGGCAAATTGAACCGGTTTGAGTTTTTATGTCAAAAAGGATTTGACCCAAATGAAAAAAATCTTGCCGGTTTTTCCTGCAATGATATGATTAAACATTATGTCAACAAATAAGAAAGGGTGTATGTAATGGAAACATATTTGCACAACACGATGACAATCAGTAATCTGGAATTACTTTTGCGACAATTTCTTGATGCTCTCTGGTCGGGAAATACTCCGCCTGACAAATTGCCGCCTCTGATGCTCTGGGGCGCACCGGGAGTGGGGAAATCATCTATTATTCGCGCACTTGCCCAAGAGTATGAAGTTGGCTTTATTGATGTTCGCCTTGCCCAGAGAGAACCTATTGATATCCGGGGATTGCCGGTTCCTGGAACAAACGGCGTAGAGTGGCAGGTTTCTGCCGAATGGCCCCGCGACCCGGAAAGCAAAGGCATTATTTTATTTGACGAATTGACCGCTGCCGACCGTTCATTGCAAGTAGCGGCATACGAATTCATTCTTGACCGCCGTCTGGGGGATTTATACAAAGTTCCGGATGGTTGGTATATTTGTGCAGCTGGGAACCGGATTACCGACCGAGCAGTGGCAACAACTATGTCCAGTGCACTAACCAACCGTTTTATGCACATTGAATTGGAGTGTGATGTTGATAATTGGCTGGCTTGGGCGGTGCAAAATGAGATTCATCCAAGTGTAAGTGGATTTATCCGTTTTCGTCCGCAGATGCTTTTTCATCAGGAAAATGAAAATCTGGAACGCGGCTGGCCTACGCCACGCAGTTGGGAACGCCTCAGCAGCGTAATAAAAATTCTGCCTGATGATGAAACTTTGCTCCGCTGTGTTGTTTACGGTTTGGTTGGCGACCGTGCCGGAGTTGAATTTATGGCATTTTATAAAACCATAGAGCATTTCAATGTCAAAGAAATGATGCTGCACCCTTTCCCCGAATGGGAAATTCCACGAAAAGCTGATTTGTGCTATGCTTTGTGTTCCGGAGTGGTCTATCATCTCTGGCGCGGAACAGATGCTGATGAAAGTGCGGCTTTGTTGGATGGATTTTTCCGCATATCCCTTGCTTTGAGCAGTGATTTCGCTGCTTTGCTGATGATGGATGCAATAAACAGCGGCAAGCATTGCAATGGTGCGAAAAAAATATACAGCCACAATTGTTTTCAACAATGGCTGGCAAAACACGGTAAAGCATTCAACCGGGCGAGGAAATAATGCAACTGCGTCAACCCAATATAAAAGAAGAAGAACTCAAGGAAAAAGCGAAACAATCTCTTGTTTCTGAACGGTTCAGTTTGTTGCTGGCTCAACCTTTTATCGGTGGAATATTGATTCGTCAAAATCTGATTCCAGTGGTGGATTGCCGTTGTCCTACCGCTTGTACCGACGGACAAAATATTTTTGTCAATCCGGAATTTTATTTTTCGCTCAAAGTTCCGGAACGGCAGTTTTTGCTGGCTCATGAAGTCTGGCACACGGTGTATATGCACTTTTTAAGGTGCGGGAACCGGAATGTTGACCGTTTCAATACCGCCTGCGATATGGAGATAAATTCTATGCTCTCGCAAGAAAAGTTTACAATTCCTGCAAGAGCCTTGCTTCCGCCTTATGAATGGCGGGGACTCAATGCCGAAAGCATCTATGAAAAATTACCAGATTATCCAAAATTACCGACATTTGATGTTCATTTGGAAAAAGGTAAGAAAATGGCAATGCCGACCTCTTCTGTTTGGACAAATGATTTGGTTGTAGACCCGGATTTTGAAGTTGATTTCGGTAAAAATCCCACAGAGCAGATTCGAGAGAAAATTATTGAAAGTGCTATACAATGTGAAAAACTCCGGGGAACATTGCCGGACAATATAAAAAAAATCGTGACACAATTTCAGGCTGTCAAACTAAATTGGCGTGAACTGCTTGCACAATATCTGACACCTTGTTTCGGCAGTTCACGTCGCTGGTTGCCGCCAAACCGCAGATATATTTCCTGTGGACTTTATCTCCCCAGTCGCCGGGACACCAGATTGCAAGCTGTACTGGCAATAGATACTTCCGGCAGTATTTCCAATGATGATTTGAATATGTTTGCAGCAGAATTAATGACCTTGCTCAACAGTTTCGGACAATATGAGTTGACCGTAATCTGCTGTGATGCCAAAATCCAAACAGTGGAAACTTACACGCAGGATACCTTTTTTGACAGCAAAAATATTGTATTTAAGGGCGGCGGAGGGACAAGTTTCACTCCAGTATTTCAATATGTAAATAAATATTTGATGGAAACGCAAATATTGATTTACTTTACCGATGGTTACGGTGATATTCCTGATGCACCGGATTTTCCTGTACTGTGGATTATTACTCCGGATGGAAAAAATTATGTTCCGTGGGGTAATGAAGTTCAACTACCGTCTGAAAGATAAAACATACTTGAATTTTGTAAAAGTTGTGCTATTTTAAGTTCCATATATAATCCGGAGGAACTTTATGGCATTTACCACAAAAGGAAGTTTGCTTGCAGCAGTAAAAAAGGGCGATGAAATATCGTGGCAGCAGTTTTACGATATGTACAAGCCGCTCATATTGCTTAAAGGCGGTGATTTACGGCTCAATCAAACCGAAAAAGAGGAACTTGTGCAATTGGTAATGCTTTCATTTTTCAATACTTCCCAAACATTTTGTTACGACAAAAGCAAAGGTCGTTTCCGTGATTATCTGAAACGCATAATCCACAACAAAGCCTGTGACTTGATGCGAAAAAGACATGATGGAGAAATTTCAGTTGAAGATATTCCCCTGACTGTTGAAAAATTGCTGTCAGAAGGAGAAAGTCGCTGGGATGAAGAATGGCAAAATCATGTTTTGAAACAAGCACTTGAAGATTTACGCAGTGCAGTGTCCCCTTTGGTATATCAGGCGTTTTCCATGCTTTCTCTGGAAGGCATATCCGGCAAAGAGGTTGCTGCAACATTGGGAATCACAACCAATGCTGTTTATGTCTATAAACACGAGGCTTTAAACAAACTGAAAAAGTTGATTGCGGAGGTGGATGAATGAACTTTCATATTTCCATTCCGGAACTGGATGCATACAGAAATCGTGATTGCAGCAGCTTAAAGCGAATTTACTGCCATTTACATCTGTTATTTTGCAAAAAGTGCAAAGTGGAATTGTCATCTTTGAAAGAGAGTGATGCACTCATTGCTTCAATCAGTAAAAACATCAACAGGGATGCGAAGTAATTATGTTTAGTCCAAATTTTGTTGCTGATGTACAAAAAAATGCAAGACGCTGTGCTTATCACCGCCACGCTATACTGAATGCAGCGTGCAAAAAAGAAACGATACAAAGAGTCAGTGTATCTTCACCGCGAATATCTCAAAGTATGTTTGGGGTCAGTCGCATGTCTGCAGGGGAAGACGAACCAAGTAAAGTTGCTTTCCAAAAATTTCTCTCGAATGGTTTTGAAGACAGTCATTATTTTGATTATGTAAAATATTTTTGTCCTCCGGAGGAAATTGAAAAAATCAAAAATCAATTAAGCGATTTTACTTTTTTGTTTTATTGCGGAAGAGGACAATTCGGTGGGGTGTGGCTGGTTAGAGATTTGTCAAAACAAATCGTAGCATTGAAACTTATCCCTAAAAAAGCGTTCAAGCAACTTGAGGCAGAAAAAGACGGACTCATTGCTTATCGCAGTAAAATCAAAAATTTTGAACATCTGGTACAGATATATCATGTCGGACAAACTGAAGATTTCTTT
>JAZOWR010000167.1:0-3019 GCA_045659345.1 Ructibacterium sp. | reverse complement strand
GGTCTTGGTATGGTAATCGCCAACAAGAAGATTCGTAAGACCTTGGAATCCAGAATGAATGAGGTTATGGATTCTGTATCGCCTGAACTGGCTGCAGCATTCAAAGAATGGATTGACGCTAAGAACTGCGCAAAAGGCTCTAAGGCAGCGGCAGAAAAGATTGAAGCCCTGATTGCAAGCGCAGACATGAGCAATCCTGCTATCAAGGATATCGCTGACAGAACCGACTTCCTGGTTAAGCGTTCTCAGTGGGTATTCGGTGGCGACGGTTGGGCATATGATATCGGTTATGGCGGTCTTGACCATGTCATTGCGTCCGGCGAGGATATCAACATCTTTGTTGTGGATACTGAGGTTTACTCCAACACCGGCGGCCAGTCCTCTAAGGCTACTCCTACTGCGGCAGTTGCTAAGTTTGCTGCTTCTGGTAAGCAGGTGAAGAAGAAAGACCTTGGCATGATTGCTACCACCTATGGCTATGTATATGTTGCACAGATTGCGCTGGGTGCAAACATGGCACAGGCTCTTAAGGCAATCAAAGAAGCAGAGGCATATCCGGGTCCGTCCCTGATTATCGCATATGCGCCTTGTATTAACCATGGTATCAAGGCTAAGGGCGGTATGGGTAATTCTATCGCTGAAGAGAAAAAGGCAGTAGAGACCGGTTACTGGCATCTGTGGAGATTCAACCCCGAACTGGCTGAGGAAGGCAAGAATCCGTTCGTTTTGGATTCTAAAGAGCCGACCGGCAGCGTGAAGGACTTCATGATGGGTGAGAACCGTTACCTGATGCTTCAAAAGGGCTATCCTGCAATTGCCGAGAAACTCTTTGATAAGGCAGAGAAAGACCTGGCTGCAAGATACGAAGTATACAAGAAAATGGCAAGCGAAGACTAAGTTTAAAATAAAGAGAGCCACCCAACGGGTGGCTCTCTTTACTTTACTTGCGATGGATTTTCTCCAATCTCTCGTTTAAAAGAAACCGAAAAGTAACTTTGACTGCTAAAGTTCAGTCGGTCTGCAACCTCATTGATATTCATACCGGACTGTAAGAGCTCGGTGGCAGCCTTGAACTTGAGTTTTAGAAAATACTTATGCACGCTCAGACCGGCATATTTGGCAAAAATTCGTTTGAGACCGGATTCGCTGGTATTGCATGCATTGGCAATTTCATAAACCGATGGTTGACCGTGGATGTGTTCTGTCATGTATTGCACAGCCTTGCGAAATGAAAGTGCATCCTTGGTCGAAAGAGTGGCGGCAACACTACCGTCATCACCCAGAGAAAGCAATAACTGGTATAGGTAAGTAATTACTCGCTGCAGATAGAGCGGGGAGTTTTTTGCCGGATACAAATACTGTTGATCATCCGGAGTCCCTTCCGGAATTTTCTGTGTGTGTATCTGTGTGCGAATATATCGAAGCATAGCGTTGAGGGTCTGTTGCTGCTCTGTGGTCAGGTGGAATACTTTGTTCTCTAAATATCGTGCCATTGTTCCGGTAAGCTCAAAAGCAACATTCAGTAAGGTGGCACCTTTTTCCTGCTCGACAGAGATTTTATGCATCTCCAAAGGCTTGTGAAAAATGATCTCTCCTTCATTTAAGTTATACACACGCTCGTCTGCGGTGATGCATACAGAACCCTTCATTACATACAAAAACTCCCAAAAGTCGTGCGCCTCGCCGGGTATGTAAAAACCGTTCTTGTAATGCACCTTAAACAGAGAGTAAATGCCACCAATATTAACCTGATTTTCAACCTTATGAAGATGATATTCGTTCATAGCAGACACCTCGTAAACAGGTTTGGACGAAAAACAAATATTTCTGGACGATTGTCCTATATAAATTTGTTTTTTTATCTTTTATAATAGTAACATGTATTCTATCAAAAGTAAAGGGGGAGATTTTATGCATATTCTGGTGACCGGAGGTGCCGGCTACATCGGAAGCCATACCTGTGTCCAGTTATTAGAGGCAGGCCATGAAGTAACGGTGGTGGATAATCTCTGTAACAGTAATAAAGAATCCTTGCGTCGGGTGGAGCAAATTACCGGAAAAACAGTAAACTTTTATGAAAAAGATTTGCTGGATAAAGAAGCTGTAAAACAGATTTTTGCAGAGAACCAATTGGATGCGGTTGTTCATTTTGCAGGGTTAAAGGCGGTTGGCGAATCCGTAGCCATTCCGCTAAGATACTATCAGAACAACCTGATTAGCACTATAAATCTTTGCGAGGTAATGGCAGAGTATGGTGTGAAGAAACTGGTGTTTAGTTCTTCTGCAACCGTATACGGCAAGCCGGCAAGTGTGCCAATTACCGAGGATTTTCCCCTTTCTTGTACCAACCCTTATGGCAGAACCAAACTGATGATTGAAGAAATCCTGCGCGACCTCTATGTCTCTGACAATGAGTGGGATATTGCGATTCTCAGATACTTCAATCCGGTTGGTGCACATGAGAGCGGCATGATAGGAGAAGACCCCAAGGATGTTCCCAACAACCTGATGCCCTATGTGGCGCAAACTGCGGTTGGCAAACGAGAATATGTTCATGTATTTGGCAATGACTATGATACTCCTGACGGTACGGGCGTTCGAGATTATATTCATGTAGTAGATTTGGCGGACGGGCATCTGTGTGCCTTGAAAAAGATTGAAAACCATGTTGGCGTAGTTACCTATAACCTGGGAACCGGTCATGGCTACAGTGTTCTTGATATGATTGCGGCATTTAGCAAGGCATGCGGCAAGGATGTGCCTTATCAAATTGAGGCGCGCCGACCGGGTGACATTGATGCTTGCTATGCAAATCCTGCAAAGGCAAGAGAAGAACTTGGTTTTGCAGCCAATAGAACCTTAGAGGATATGTGCAGAGATACGTGGAGATGGCAGACACAGAATCCTAACGGTTATCAAAAGTAGAGCGTATACATAGGAGGAACTATTATGAAAAAGACTGAGCTTTTGGTTATGGCAGCCGGTATGGGAAGCCGTTTCGGCGGCTTAAAGCAAATTG
>JAZOWR010000166.1:0-2766 GCA_045659345.1 Ructibacterium sp. | reverse complement strand
TTCGAACATTTGATGAAGTGTTAAAGCCTATGGGAATCACCAACTGCGGTGTGCGGATTGACAGCGGCGATATTACCTATCTGACAAAAAAATGCCGAAAGATGCTGGATGATGCCGGATGGCAATCAGCAAAAATTGTAGTTTCTAATTCGCTGGACGAATATATTATCCGTGATATTCTTCAGCAGGGAGCCAAGATTGATTCCTTTGGTGTAGGCGAACGGCTGATTACCTCCAAATCCGAACCGGTGTTTGGCGGGGTTTATAAGCTGGTAGCAGTGGAAGAAAACGGTATAATAGAACCCAGAATTAAGATTAGCGAAAATGTTGCTAAAATAACCAATCCCTATTTCAAAAAGGTTCATCGCCTGTATTCCAAAGAAACAGGCAAGGCGATTGCGGATGTGCTGACATGCTTTGATGAAACCATTGATGCAAGCCGTCCCTACGAAATCTTTGACCCCAGAAATACATGGAAGCGCAAGACGGTGACCAACTTTGAGGTAAAGGAACTTCAGGTTCCCATTTTTAAGGCGGGAGAGTGTGTGTATCAATCACCCTCGCTACAAGAGATTCGGGCGCATTGCAAAGAGGGTCTTGAAACCATATGGGACGAGGTCAAGCGATTTGAAAATCCCCATGAATATTATGTGGATTTATCCCAGAGGCTTTGGGATGTCCGGTATCAGCTGTTGGCAGCTCACAATAAGTAAATAAATTTTTATCATATACAACGAGAGAGGAAAGGTGTAGAAACATGGATAATGCTATTGAATCCTATAACCTGGGAAGACTTGGTGTAATTGGAATGAAAGGCTGCGAGGAGATGACTCGCAAGATCGACGGATATCTTCGCCAGTTTACAAAGGGTAAGCATGATGAGATTGACTCCTTTATTGTTCCAATCAACTGCCCCCGTTTTGGTACCGGTGAGGCAAAGGCAATGATTATGCATTCCATTCGTACCCATGATATTTATATTGTCATGGATGCGTATAATTACAATGTAACTTATAAAATGTACGGAAAGGATCATCCGATGAGTCCGGATGACCATTATCAGGACTTAAAGAGAATTATTTCAGCAATGGGTGGTAAGGCAAACAGAATCACTGTTATTATGCCGATGCTCTATGAAGGCCGCCAGCATAAACGGATTAGCCGTGAGTCTTTGGACTGTGCAATGATGCTGCAGGAACTCTCTAGTATGGGTGTTGACAACATCATCACCTTTGATGCCCATGACCCCAGAGTACAAAACGCCATTCCTCTCGGTGGATTTGAGAATGTACAGCCTACATATCAGATGATTAAGGCGTG
The DNA here is from genome assembly GCA_045659345.1 of Ructibacterium sp. Taxonomy (GTDB): domain Bacteria; phylum Bacillota; class Clostridia; order Monoglobales; family Monoglobaceae; genus Ructibacterium. The sequence continues at coordinate 1,446 of JAZOWR010000166.1, read as the reverse complement.
CATGAAGTATGATCCCTCCATTTTGCTCAATCCGGATAACACGATGATTATCTCTCCGGATGAGGGTGCAGTTGGCAGATGTATGTACTACTCATCGGTGCTTGGGACCAACATGGGTATGTTCTATAAGCGTAGAGATTATTCCATCGTGATTGACGGTAAGAACCCCATTGTTGCTCATGAATTTTTGGGTAATGATTTAGAAGGCAAGGATGTAATTGTAGTAGATGATATGATTGCGTCAGGCGATTCTATGATTGATGTTGCCAAGGAACTGAAAAAACGGAAAGCCCGCCGAGTTCTGGTGTTTGCTACCTTTGGCCTGTTTACCGAGGGTGTGGAAAAGTTCAACAAGGCATATGCTGATGGTATTATAGATGCCATCTTTACAACCAATCTGGTATATCGCACGCCGGAGCTTAAAGCGTGTGAATGGTATCATGAGGTGGATATGTCCAAGTATATTGCACTTTTGATTCAAAGCCTGAACGAAGAGAAGTCTATCAGCAGTCTGTTGACACCTATCTCCAGAATCGAGAAGATTTTGGAAAAGTACAGGAATCAGGCGTAATGGAACAGAGAAAAATTAGTCCGGAGCAAATGACAGAGCAAAAGGGATATCTGAAAAGGATTGCGACAATGCACCAAAGTCAGGGCGTGCAACCGCTTGCCTTTGTGGAAACCTATGGCTGTCAACAAAATGTCAGTGATTCGGAAAAATTAAAGGGTATGCTTCATGCTATGGGGTACGACTTTTGCGAAAGATGTGAAGATGCGGATTTGGTGCTCTATAATACCTGTGCCGTGCGAGAAAATGCGGAGCTTCGGGTGTTTGGCAACATTGGAGCGCTCAAACACCAAAAACGCAGGAAACCGGACATGAAGATTGTGCTTTGCGGATGCATGATGCAGCAGGAACATATTGCCGCAACCATTAAAAAGAAGTATCCACATGTAGATCTTGTTTTTGGTACGCATGCACTCTATCGTTTTCCACAGCTTTTGTTTGAGACCATGCAGAACCGGCGTATCTATGACACTGTCAATGAAGATGGTTCTATTTTTGAGGAGATTCCCTATCACCGTGATCCGCCTCCTCTTGCTAAAATCCCGATTATGTATGGATGCAATAATTTCTGTACCTACTGTATTGTTCCCTATGTTAGGGGCAGAGAACGCAGCCGGAATGAGGCTGATATTATACGAGAGGTCAAAGAGGTTGCACAGTTAGGCTACCGTGAGGTTATGCTGTTAGGACAAAATGTTAACTCCTACGGTAACGATTTACAGGATGGACTTCATTTTGCAGGACTGCTTAAAGAGGTTTGCAAGGTAGACGGAATTGAGCGAGTGCGGTTTATGACCTCCCATCCTAAAGATTTATCGGATGAATTGATTGCTGTGATGGCAGAGGAAAAAAAGATATGCAAGCAGCTGCATCTTCCG
>JAZOWR010000165.1:0-4289 GCA_045659345.1 Ructibacterium sp. | reverse complement strand
TCAAACAGGCAGTTTAAGCCGAATTTAAAGTTAGCAACCGCCTCTTCTTTTGAAAGGTTTCGATACACTGCATCTGCGTTGTATCCGCGAAAAAAACACCAGACGGTATAGCTGAGTTTTTCCGCATCCACATCCTTGAGCTGACCGGTTTCTTTTCCGACCGCAATCATCTCCTGAATCTTTTCCGTCCACCAAATACGGTTCGCTGCCTTGATGGAATCAAACTCAAACATATATTGACTGAACTGGTTTTTGACATCATAGGTGTTAAGCAAAACCTTAACTCCCACATCCATCACATAGCTAAAAAAGTCGGTGCGAATATCATATGCAGATACAACACTTTCATGCATCTTGAGCATCGCCCTTTGGTATACCAGTTCCAATACTTCATCCATATTCTTAAAGCGGTTATAAAAGACTCGATTGGTCACATCCAGCGCTTGCAAGACCTTGCGGACCGTTACATTCCTTGCCCCGTCTTGCTTTGCAAGTTTCTCTGCTGCGCATACAATTTCCTCCGAAATTTCGTCACGAATCAAGGATTGTTTTTCCTCCACCAACATCGCCTCCCGCTTTTCAGCACACTGTGTGCTGAAAATATCGTAGCATAGTTTTTTTCGCTTGTCAATATATTTGGTAAAATTTTTCTCGCCCGGATCACAAAAAATGCTTGCGGATTTGCCGCAAGCATTTTCACTATTCATTCCAACGGAAGTTGCCGGAAAGCAGAGTCACTTTATCCGCTGCGACGGTAAGCAAACCGCCGTCTACATGCCCTGTTTTTTCTGTTTCATCCGGCATGGTAATTTTGACCTCGCAGGGCTGAACTGAGGTGATAAAGGGAATATGCCCTGCCATAACAGCCAAATCACCATTGGCACCACGAACCACAAGATTCAGCGCCTCACCGTCAAAGATTGCACCGTCAGGCGAAGATATCACCAATTGATAACTATTCATTATGACACCCTCTTTGCCTTCTCCACCGCTTCGTCGATCGTTCCTACAAACAGAAATGCCGACTCCGGCAAATCGTCGTGTTTGCCCTCAATAATTTCCTTAAAGCCACGGATGGTTTCTGATAGCGGGACATAGGTTCCCTCGATACCGGTAAACTTCTCGGATACAAAGAATGGCTGCGAAAGAAATCTTTGAATTTTTCTTGCACGCTGAACCAGAAGCTTATCCTCGTCAGAAAGTTCATCCATACCCATGATTGCGATAATATCCAGCAGCTCTTGATAACGCTGAAGAATCCGCTGAACCTCGCGGGCAACGGTATAGTGCTCTTCTCCCAGAACCTCGGGGGAGAGAATTCTACTGGTGGATTCCAGCGGGTCAACTGCCGGATAGATACCCTGCGATGCAATGTTTCTGGAAAGCACCGTAGTGGCGTCCAGATGGGCAAAGGTGGTTGCCGGCGCCGGATCGGTCAAGTCATCGGCAGGTACATACACCGCCTGAATCGAGGTAATGGAACCTTTTTTGGTGGAGGTAATTCTCTCCTGCAGGGTTCCCATTTCACTTGCCAGGGTCGGCTGATAACCAACTGCGGATGGCATACGCCCCAACAGCGCCGGAACCTCAGAGCCTGCCTGGGTAAAACGGAAGATGTTATCAATAAACAAAAGCACATCCTGACCTTCCTGATCACGGAAGTATTCTGCCATGGTAAGACCAGAGAGACCAACCCGCATCCTTGCACCGGGCGGCTCATTCATCTGGCCATAAACCAAAGTGGTGTTCTTTAAAACGCCGGACTCATTCATTTCATTATACAAATCATTTCCCTCACGGGTACGCTCGCCAACTCCGGTAAAAACAGAGAGTCCGCCATGTTGCTTGGCAATGTTATTAATCAGTTCCATAATCAGAACGGTTTTTCCGACACCCGCACCGCCGAACAGGCCAATCTTACCACCCTTTGCATAGGGGCAAATCAGGTCAATGACCTTGATTCCGGTTTCAAAAATCTCGGTTGCGGTGGAGAGTTCGGAATATTCCGGTGCCGGACGATGGATGTCCCAACGCTCTGCCCCCTCGGGAGATGGCATATTGTCTACGGTATCACCGAGCACATTGAAGATTCTGCCCAGCGTTTTTCTTCCAACCGGAACACTGATTGCCTTTCCGGTATCGGTAACGGGAATCCCTCTTTTAAGTCCGTCGGTAGATGCCATTGCAATACAACGAACCACATTATCACCGATATGCTGAGCCACCTCAACGGTCAAAGTTTTATCCCCGTTTGGCATGGTAAGCGCATTATAAATTGCAGGCAGATTGCCCTCTTCAAAGGTGATGTCCACTACAGGTCCCATGACCTGTGATACCACACCTTTTGCATTTTGTGACATGTAATTACCTCCTTTATGCATCACCGCCGGCAACAATCTCAGTGATTTCCTGTGTGATTGCGCCCTGTCTTGCACGGTTATATTTCAGATGCAAATCTTCCAGCATCTCAGTTGCATTTTTACCTGCAGAATCCATTGCGAATCTGCGGGCTGCAACCTCTGCCGCATAGCTTTCTTTTACTGCTGCTACTAAAACAGCTGCAACATATTCAAAAATTGCCGCATTTAGAATCGTAATTTCATCCGGTTCAAAGAGAATGCTGCTCTCCTTTGTCTCCTCTTTTTTCTCCAGAGGGAGAATCCATTTCACCTGCGGTTCCTGTGACATGATGGACATGTATCTGGTACAGACAATGCCTACCTTATCAAACTCACCCGCCTGAAATCCTCGGCAAAGGTCCTTGGCAAGTTCCATAGCATCTGGATAGCCAAATCCCTCTGCCAGATAGAGCTTTCCGCCAAACCGGTCACAAGCACGCTTGCCTATGGGGATTATAATTTCTGCCGGATACTCCTTGACCAAGCGAAAAATGTTGGCGTTGTATCCACCAGCCAGACCTCGGTCACCGGCAACCACAATCAGACAGGTTCTCTCGGTTTCATGCTTTTGCATATAGGGACTGCTTTCACATTCCTTGCAGGCTGCAAGCATATGAACCGCATCGCTGACAGCATCGGCATACTCATTACCCTTATTCATGTTCTCGGTGGCACGCCGAATTTTAGATGCTGCCACAAGACCCATAGCCTTCGTTAAATGCAGGGTAGAATCTACGCTTTTGATGCGGCTTCTGAGTTTTTTAATATCAGCACCCATCTACATCACCTCTGCATCTTGCCTAAGGCTTCTTTAAGGGTTGCAAAATCAGAATCCTCTGCATAACCCTGTTCAAAGCGCTCGAGCAAGGATGCATACTCGTTTTCTAACCTTTCGTACAAATCGGTTTCATATTCCGAAACCTTGTTGACCGGAACATCGTTCAAATAGCCGTTAATAACCGCATAGATAATCGCAACCTGACATCCCACACGAATCGGGGTATTACGGTTTTGTTTCAACACCTCAACGATTCTTTCGCCAAGCGCAAGTCTTGCCTTGGTGTCAGCGTCCAGGTCACTGCCAAACTGAGCAAACGCTTGGAGTTCACGGTACTGAGAATAAATCAGTTTCAGCTCGCCCGCAACCTTTTTCATTGCTTTAAGCTGCGCAGAACCACCAACACGGCTCACCGAAATACCGGGGTTGATTGCCGGCATAACGCCCGCATGAAACAGCTCGGTTTCTAAGAATATCTGTCCGTCGGTAATGGAAATCACATTGGTGGGAATATACGCCGAAACATCACCTGCCTGGGTTTCAATCAAAGGCAGTGCAGTAATGGAACCGCCGCCATATTCCTCTGAAACGCAAGCCGCACGCTCAAGGAGTCTGGAATGGAGATAAAACACATCACCGGGATATGCCTCTCGACCGGGAGGACGGCGAATCAACAGAGAGAGCGCACGGTATGCCACCGCATGCTTGGAAAGGTCATCATAGATAATCAATACATCCTTACCCTGTTCTCTAAAATACTCTGCCATTGCGCATCCGGAATAGGGTGCTACATACTGAAGCGGTGCAGATTCGGATGCTGATGCCGAAACTACAATGGTATACTCCATAGCTCCCGCCTCTGCCAATTGGTTTGTCAGACGGACAACGGAGGAACTCTTTTGACCAATTGCCACATAGACACAAATGACACCCGTATTTTTTTGATTAATAATAGTATCAATAACAATTTCGGTCTTACCGGTCTGTCGGTCACCGATAATCAGCTCTCTTTGGCCACGGCCTATCGGTATCATACTGTCGATTGCTTTAATACCGGTCTGAAGCGGCACCGAAACACTCTTTCTTTCAATGATACCGGGGGCTTCATTTTC
>JAZOWR010000164.1:0-2332 GCA_045659345.1 Ructibacterium sp. | reverse complement strand
CAAAACTCTCTCGGGTAGGGTAGTTACACCACCCAAGACATTAAATCGCAAATAAGACGGCTGTTAAAGGGCGTGTAACGCAACATAGATAATATGAAAAAGGAATTGAGTTATTTTGTTATTCTAAGCAAAAACAGGATTTATTGACTGTATTAATTTCTGCGCGGTATAATAGAATTATTTTAAGGAGCAGAAAACAATGAATTACAACAAACAGGATTTAGGGGAAACAATAAAAACATTACGCAAACTACATAACATATCTCAAGAAAAACTTGCGGATAGAGCAGAACTCTCCCAACAGCAAATATCGCGGATTGAACTTGGGTTAAATACTCCCAAACTTGAAACACTTATTAAACTTTCTAAGGCATTGCGTGTTTCGATAGAAGTTATAATTAATACGAACAACAAAGGAATGGACAGAGGAGATCTTATGATATTAGAAAAAATAAAGCTTTTGAATGAAGGAAATAGGAATAAAGTTTTGGGGTATATTGATGCCTTGTTGGATAGGCGTATATAACAGAAAAAGCGTGATGACATTAAAATCATCACGCTTTTTGGCGGAGATGCAGAGATTTGAACTCTGGCGCCGGTTTGAGCCGACCTACTGCATTTCGAGTGCAGACCCTTCAACCACTTGGGTACATCTCCAGATATGTTAATTCGCTCCGATTTGACAGAGCAAAAAACAAGCAAATTATAGAATTTTGTTAGAAATGGCTAGAAAAACCGCTAGATAAGGGTGTAAAAACAAGGTTTGAACCTCGCTTAAACCCGCACGGTTAAGCCATTTGTAGGGGTACAGTTACAGTGTAACCGAGGGGATTTCGAGTCAGCCCCGTTATGATTGTTTCGGCGCTTACCCATATCCAAAACGCAAAAGTTAGTATAGCATAGTTTTGGCAAAAATTCAACCCCCAATTCAAAGAATCTTAGGCGGTCAAGCACCGGAATTCAGTTTCAGAATAGAATAAAGTGCAAATGTTAAGAAGGAGAAAGGGGCATGATGACATGCAGGAGAAAATATATCGGTATTTTGCCTGTGCAAACACCAGCCAGGGGTTTGTCAATCAATTTTCCTCAGTACTGCAAGGAATGGTACGCATTTTTATTCTAAAAGGCGGTCCGGGGACCGGGAAATCTACACTGATGCGGCGCGTAGGAGAAAGCTTTGCAGGGCGAGGGGAAACGGTGGAATATATTTACTGCAGCTCTGACAGCGGATCTCTGGATGGAGTGATTTTGCGAGACAGACAGACGGCAATTGTGGATGGAACTGCCCCTCATGTTATAGAACCGGCAGCCCCGGGGGCGTGTGAGGAGTATGTAAATTTGGGTGTTTGCTGGGACAGAGAGAAACTTGTTCCGTATAGAGAAGAGATTTTAGGACTTAGCAGACAAATATCTCGGGAGTATCAGGAGATATATCAAATCCTTTCTCAGGCGAAAGAGGTTCATGACCGTTGGGAAAAGGTTTATCTGGACAATTTGGACTTTACCAAGCTAGACGAAGTGACAGAAAGCTTAAAGAAAATTATTCTAGATGGGTTTTCGCCCGTGTTAGAAAAAGGGAAAATAACACATCGGTTTTTGGGGGCGCTGACTCCGGATGGTTCTGTCAATTATATTGACAATCTAACTGAGGGTTTGGAAAAACGCTACCTGATTCATGGACGCCCTGGAACAGGAAAATCTACCCTAATGAAAAGAATTGCAGGGGCGGCAGAAGAACGCGGTCTTGCGGTAGAGATGTATCATTGCAGCCTTGACCCGAACAGTCTGGATATGATAATTTTGCGAGAAGCAAACATTTGTGTGGTAGATGCAACGCCGCCGCATGAGGTCTTCCCCGAGCAGGAACGGGACATTATTGTGGATTTGTATGCGGCAGCGGTAAAACAGGGAACGGACGAAGACAATTGTGAAATCCTATCATTGATAAAAGAAGAATATGCCCGGCGAATCAAAGAGGCACAGTCACATCTTGCCAGAGTGGGGCATTTACATGATGCATTAGAGGAATATTATATCAACGCTATGGATTATAAACAATTGGAGCAGATTGTTGAGGATTTGATTCTTACAATTGAATAGAGGATATGCAAACCGCTTTTGAGCGGTTTGTATTTTTTGTGGCTAATCCGCAAAAAATTGGGAAAAAAGATTGACTTTTTAAAAAGAATGTGTTAAGATAACCATTGTGCTGGTGTAGCTCAATTGGCAGAGCAGCTGATTTGTAATCAGCAGGTTGCGGGTTCGAGTCCCATCACCAGCTCCAGAAAAGGCGACTTGTCAAAAACAAGTCGCTTTTTCTGTTGCCAAATAT
>JAZOWR010000163.1:0-2898 GCA_045659345.1 Ructibacterium sp. | reverse complement strand
CATGTTGGAGTATGAACAAAAGTATCTGAGCGAAGGATATCAATACATTGCAGGTGTTGTTGAAGTTGGCAGAGGACCTCTGGCGGGCCCTGTTTGTGCAGCAGCGGTCATCTTGCCTCCCGATGTTGTTATTGATGGAATCAATGATTCAAAAAAACTATCTGAGAAAAAGCGGGAACTTCTTTATGATATTATTGCAAAAACAGCGATTGCATGGGCAACTGCCTATGTAGAACCAGATGTGATTGACAGTATCAATATTCGCCAGGCAACCCATATGGCAATGCAGATGGCGGTGGATGCACTGAAGATTTCACCTGACATACTTTTGGTTGATGGTAATGACGGGATTCCTTTTACTGTGCCATCAGAATATATTATTAAGGGGGATGCAAAATCCCAATCGATAGCAGCTGCGTCTATTATGGCAAAAGTAACTCGGGATCGCTATATGGTGGAAATGGATCAAGTTTATCCGGGGTATGGGTTTGCAAAAAATAAGGGATACGGTACGCAACTACATATGCAAGGAATTCGAACACAGGGATTGTGTGTTTTGCATCGCAGAAGTTTTATTACCGCAAAGGTGTTAGGTAATGAATAGATATAACAAAGATCTTGGTGATTTTGGTGAGTATGTAGCTGCAGATTTTTTAGAAGCAAAAGGGTACCGTGTTCTAGAGCGGAATTTCTATGTTAAGGGCGACGAAATTGATATTATTGCAGAAAATAGAGAATGCTTAGTTTTTGTCGAAGTAAAGACCAGAAGCAATTCTCGTTTTGGTACACCTGTAGAGTCAGTAGGCTTTAGAAAGCAACAACATATGCTTGCTGCTGCCAGAGCGTATCTCTATCGTCATTCAACATCCAAGGAAATTCGGTTTGATGTAATGGAAGTGTACGCTAACCTTACTGATGGGACACCAAGCCTTATGCATATTCATCATATCGAGAATATTATCATGGAGGGAATCTATTGAGCGCAAGGGTGTTTGATTTACACTGTGATACCTCGTTTGAAATGCTAAAAAAAGCTCAGGGGATTGAGAAAAATCAATTACACATAGACCTGCAGCGAATGGAAGAATATGATACCTATATTCAAGTGTTTGCAGCATTTGTAGATCAAAAAAATATACGCATATCCCCCATGCAGGACTGTTTGCAATTGCTTCAAAAGATAAAAAAAGAAATTCACACCAGCAACAGTAAGATAACATTAATAACCAGCGCAAGAGATCTTGAATATGTTTCTTCAGCTAAGCGTATTGGAGCAATTCTATCCATCGAGGGTGGCGAAGCACTTGAGGGCGATCTCTCTTTGCTTGATATGTACTATAAACTCGGTGTAAGGTTAATTACCTTAACATGGAATTGGAGCAATGAGCTTGGTGATGGAATTATGGAGCCAAGAGGCGGAGGGCTTACCGCTTTTGGCAAAGAGTCGGTGAAAATGATGGAAAAGATGGGGATACTGATTGATGTATCGCATCTTTCTGAACAAGGGTTTTGGGATGTGGCAGAGGCTACTGCCAAACCATTTGTAGCATCACATTCTTGTGTAAAACGACTATGTCCCCACCCAAGAAATCTCACGGACTCGCAGATTTCTTGCCTGATTCAACGAAGAGGAGGAATCGGTATTAATTTTTTTCCGGAGTTCCTCTCTCAAAGCGGCTCTTGTGGTATTGAAGAAATCGTACATCATATTGAGTATATATTAGAACTCGGCGGAGAAGATACAGTCGGACTTGGCTCTGACTTTGATGGGATAGATTCTTTGCCAAACGGGATGCACGGCGTTGAGGATATCAAAACATTGATTTCATGCATGAAAACGAAACGATGGAACGATAGAATAATCCAGAAAATTATTTTTGATAATTTTTACAGAATAGTGATTGAAACTTTGAAATAATAAGAATAAAGTTCATATAAAATATTCTTGCTTTTTTTGGCAAAATATAATAAAATATTATAACACAAATAATAGGAGGTTAAATTGGATATGCAATTACAGATTTCAGAAAAAGCTAAGGCGATTAGTCCATCCCCGACTTTGATGATTGACTCGAAATTTAAACAGATGAAACAACAAGGGATTCCGGTTGTTGGTTTTGGTGCCGGAGAGCCGGACTTTGACACTCCTGACAATATTAAAAATGCAGCAATCGATGCAATTAACAATAATTTTACAAGATATACACCGGCATCCGGTACCTTGGAGCTTAAGCGTTCCATTTGCTGCAAAATGAAACGGGATACCGGTCTTGAATATGCTACCGAAAATGTTATTATATGTAACGGCGGCAAGCATGCTCTGACCAATACCTTTATGGCTATTTTAAACCCCGGTGACGAGGTTATTATTCCTGCGCCCTATTGGGTGAGCTATCCTGAGATGGTTAAGATGGCAGATGGTGTTCCTGTTTTCATTCAAACCACAGAGGATAATAATTTTAAATTTACAATGGATCAATTGGAGGCTGCCTTTACCGACAAAACCCGTGCCTTGGTGCTTAATACCCCAAGCAATCCTACCGGCATGATTTATTCCAGAGAAGAAATGGAAGCCATTGCAGAATTTGCAGTTAAGAACAACATTTATATTATCTTTGATGAAATATATGAGAAGTTGGTTTATGAGGGAGAGCATGTAAATATTGCAACTCTCAATGATGATATTCGCAAGCTTACCATTATCGTCAGCGGTATGGCAAAAACCTATGCAATGACCGGATGGAGAATTGGCTATGCCATTGCAGAACCCGAGGTCATTAAAGCGATGAGCAATATGCAGAGTCACGCAACCTCTAACCCTAACTCTATTGCGCAAAAGGCATCAGTAGAAGCGTTAGACGGCGACCAGTCTATTATTGATACCATGAAAGCTGAGTA
>JAZOWR010000162.1:0-1573 GCA_045659345.1 Ructibacterium sp. | reverse complement strand
GAGTTCCTCGTTGATGGGAGTTCCGTTCTTGGTTTCCAACACGCCAAGATTTGCACCCCCGTCAAGAGAAATATAGAACCCGTCTTCTCTGCCATGCACCGGAAGCTCCAGTTTCTCTGATACTTTGCGGGTAAGCGCATTTGCAGGGGAACACTCCAAAAGAGCTGCCAAGAAGAATTTTGAAATATCCACTACATCATCCGGCGTCTTTAAGTTAAAGTCTTCATCCTCATAACTGACACCCATAGTTTTTCCAATTGTGCGCTCCACCGATATGTCACCAACGGATAAGTCCAGACCGTCAATTGCCGCATCAAGACCTGCAAAAATCCCCACCTTGGCATCCATTGCAGAGGCGTCGTTTTGTTTGACGGTAAAGGTAACTTTATTTTTCCCCTCTCGGTAATCCTGGGTCAGGCTGATGCTTCTCTTATTGGAAAAACTTCTTCCCACATCGGCTATTTTTGCTTCTGCCTCCAGTTTTCCAACAGTCCCGCCCACGCCTAAACCTGCGCCAACCATAACACCGGCCTCAGCAACTGCCTCATAAGAGCCCTGAAAAGACAGCGGTTCTACCGTGACCGAGAGTGTCCCTTCACAGGGCTGGATTCCCGCTCCGGTAAAGGCAATGGTGTAATCCTTGGTTTTTTTGATATCAGGAACTGCTACCACTGCATAACCGTATTGGTCGGTGGTAACGCTTTTTTTGTTCCCGCCGTCAACCGAATAATAGATCTTTTTGGTTTTTACGGGATTCCCGTTGGTATCCGTAATCCGGAATCTTCCAAATGCGGTTCCTTTTCCGTTGATGGTCACCTTGTTGATGTCTGTGGGCATATAGGTAAGGTCAACGCCGTCCTCAAATCCGTCAACATCTCCATAAATCGCATTTGGGTCGTAGGGAAAATACGGATTTTCCTCACTTCCGTCTCCCCATGCAGGGGTAAAGCCGTTGACTGCCAGATAAAACGCCGGGCGGATTCCGCTGCTTCCACCGTTACCTACTAATGTTGCAGCCGATTCGTAGTGGTCTTTCGGGCTACCTCCTTGTTCATACCACCACTTTCCATCAATAGATGATCCGTAAGCGCTGACATATTTGGTAGAAGTGGCTGAATCCTGACTTGGAGTTCTTAAACTGTAATTACTGTAAAAATATCTATTTTCTTCATCCTGAAGAAACTCCCCGGTATCACACCATTCACAGTCAAGGGCAGATTCAATATACGCATCAGAAATCCATCCGCTGACAAATTTACCGCCTAATGTACCAATATTCTCACACATGTTATGGTATTGTTCAATCCCAAGCAGGAATATTCTATCCTCAATCTCCATGGCGTAAGCATTGTCATAATTTTTAAACAAAAACTCCCAGTTGTCATAATGCTCTGCATCCCAATAATGAGGTTCTGTCCCCATGGTATGTAACGAAATATCCGGCATAGGTAGTACATATTTTTGCTTGACACCTTTTTTGATATACTGCTTTGCAGTGGCACTGAAGGAACGCATAAAGCCTCCTTCGTCTCTGCAAAAGGTACCATCGTGAAGGCAGAAATCAAGATAAGGT
>JAZOWR010000161.1:0-5174 GCA_045659345.1 Ructibacterium sp. | reverse complement strand
TGCCGTTCTGAGGAGGTGCCGATATGAAAATTGTGTTAGATAAAGGGGCGAAGATGCCCACCAGAGCGCATCCCTGGGACGCAGGCCTGGATCTGTATACACCGGTAGATATTAAGATCCCTACAACGGCAACGAGATATGCACTCGACCCATGGAATCCTGGGCCTCCCATGTTAGAGACCTTCGTTGGTTCTGCGACCATTGATACCGGTGTCCATGTGGAGATCCCGGAGGGGTATGTGGGTTTCATCAAGTCCAAGAGCGGTCTGAATGTGAATTACGGCCTGACTGCAGATGGTGTCATCGATGCCCACTACACCGGTTCCATCAGGGTCAAGCTATACAACCATACGGAAAATCCGTACCAGTTCAAAGCTGGAGACAAGGTTGCCCAGCTTGTGATCCTGCCGTGTGTGATGCCTCATCTGGAGCTTGTGGACAGCCTGGAGGAGACGGACCGTGGTGCCGGTGGCTTTGGGAGTACCGGGCGATGAAGCATGGGAAGAAGCCCACAAGAGAGCAGCGGAAGCTGATGGAGAAGTGGAAGGTGAACACAAGGGACTGGCTCGTTGTAAAAGACGAGCCCACCCAGATGACCTTAGTCCACCGGCACTTCGATAAAACCAAGATTATACCGAAGAGAGGAGTGAGAGAAGATGGCTGAGAGGCGAATGTTCGCCAAGACGATTGTGTTATCCGATGCCTTCCTGGATATGCCTCTGAGTGCAAGGTGCCTGTACTTCACACTTGGGATGCTTGCTGATGATGACGGCTTTGTGAATAGTCCAAAGAGCATCATGCGGCAGGCGGGGGCAAGCACAGATGACCTAAACCTGCTGATGGCAAAGAGATTCATCCTCGCTTTTGACAGCGGTGTGATCGTCATAAAGCATTGGAGAATCCACAATTACATCCAGAAGGATAGGTACAAAGAGAGCAAGTACATGGAGGAAAAGGCCACTCTTATGATCGACCCAAATGGTGCGTATACAGAATGTATACAAGATGTATCCACTTTGGATACACAGGTTAGGTTAGGTAAGGATAGAGATAGGATAGAGTTAGGAGAGGGTAGTGTAGGAGAGGATAATGAGGATTCGGCTACGCCTTCTCCCACTCGCCAAAAGCGATTTACCCCACCGACTGTGGATGATGTAAGAGACTACTGCCAGGAGAGAGGCAATGCTGTAGATCCCCAAAGGTTTGTGGACTACTACACCAGCAACGGCTGGATGGTGGGTAAGAACAAGATGAAGGACTGGAAGGCTGCGGTGAGAAACTGGGAGCAGAAGGAAGGCAAGAGAAACCCTGCACCCAAGGTCAGCAATCCATTTCTGGATATGGTGGGTGATGGTTATGAATAAACAAGAGGCAGCCAAGCTACTAAGCCTGATCAAGCTGAGCTATCCAACAGCATACCGGGATATCGACAGGGAGACTGCCAACGCCACGGTGAACATGTGGGCCAGTTCCTTTCCGGAGGTTCCATATCCGATCATGGAGCAGGCGTTCAACCACTTCCGGATGGTGAGCAAGTTTCCTCCTACGGTGGCTGAGATTGTGGAGGAGCTGAAGCAGCTTCACTACCAGGCAACTGAGCTTGCGCTTATCAACAATAGCATTGGCAACGAGGATGGAGCCAGGCAGTACAGAGCGGTTATGGCGTGTACTTCCAGGTACAAGGATATGGATAACTTCTGGGGACAGCTTAAGGGAGCGGTCTCAGGCATGATGATAGATGGAGGTGGAGAACGTGAGAGATTTGCAACACCCGGAGATCGAGTGGATGGAGAGGACAGGCTACCCTTCCTGGATGCAGGAGAGGGAAGGCCCTGAATATGACGAGGATGCTCTCCATGAAGAACGAAGAGAAAGAGAGCTATTTGGGGATGATTGAGGGGGCGATACTATGGCAAACAAAAATGAGGACCATCTGGTGCAATGCCCTTACTACAAGACCAACACCAGCCAGGTTGTCTACTGCGAAGGTCTGGAGGATGGGATGGCGATCCACTTGGCATTTGCCACCCATGCTCAGCTCATAGACTACAAAGGCAGGTACTGCCGGAGAAGCTGCTACAACCACTGCCCTCTGGCAAAGCTACTAAATCAGAAATGGGGTTATGAGGATGCCAAATAAATACGGCGCCAGGAAGGTAACGGCCACGGATGGCACAGTCTTTGACAGCCAGAGGGAGTACAACCGATGGTGCAATCTGAGGCTGCTTGAGAGGGTTGGGAAGATCTCAGATCTCAAAAGGCAGGTCAAGTACGAACTGATTCCTTTTCAATACCAGAGTGGCAAGGTTGTTGAGAGAGGATGCTACTACATAGCAGACTTCGTCTACTGCGATGCCGATGGTAAGACGGTTGTGGAGGACTGCAAGGGATACAGGACTGAAGGATACAAAATCAAACGGAAACTGATGTTGTTTGTGCATGGCATCAAAATCAAAGAAACATAGGGGGATATCCATGGAACTGCAATACTTAAAGGTTCAAAATTTTAAAAAGGATGTGGAGGACTGTAAGTATAACGATGCGTGTCGGTGCAACCGCTATCAGAGAGCTATGTGCCATCGGTGCGGATGGAATCCCAAGGTGGAACAGGCCAGAACCGAGCGGATTCTGAACCAGAGAAAGGCGGCAGAGGTATGACGGAACAGAAAATCTGCGACGGATACTGCAAGGACTGCGTGTATTTTTCGATGGTGTATAACGATCTGAAATACTGCACCTATTTCTTTTACACGGATGAGCGCAGACCATGCCCGGCCGGAACAGGCTGCACCGTGAAAGTAAAGCGGAAAAAGAAAACAAGGGGAGAATGGAATGAAAAATATTGATGCCACAGAACAAGCCTACAAAAACGGCTATAAAAAAGGTAAGCAGGATGCCGTGGTGCATGGGCGGTGGGAAACCATTGATGGTAGAGAATATTTGGGTTGTCTGTGCTCAAATTGTAAAATGTGGTTTGATACAAGAACAAACTATTGCCCAAACTGCGGTGCAAAGATGGATGGCAAGAGCAATGTACCGAGAGAGGAAATAAAAAGTTCCGGGATAAGTCAGCGGACAAAACAGGCATTGGAACGGATGGGAAAGAAAGTGCATGGTGGGGAAGATGGCTAGAAGATTGATTCACTGTTGCTTGGATATAAGTGGTGGAATGAAAAATGCAAAAATGCTGAAAGGATGCATCACGGTTGATGGTCACACCCTGAACACGGTCAAGGAAATAAGGGACTTTCTGCAAAAACAGCTTGATATGGGGCGGAGAGTGCTTCCTATGGGTGATTGTGACAACTTCGATTATCAGACTGGATGCGGTGGGCATTATGTGGAGGATGCGGAAGATGGCAAATGAAAAGCGGCTGGTTAATGCCAACGAGTTTGGGAATCGTTTAAGCCATGTGGTTTATGATTTTTTTGATACTGAACCCGGAAATGTTGCAAAGGTAGGCTATTATACCAAAACCATTCAAGAGGTTCTGAAGCAGACAAAAACCGTGGATGCTGTTCCTGTGGTTCGCTGTGGAGAATGTCGGAAGTATGCGGAAGGACATTGTTGCAGACCTTTTGGCGGTGGCAGCTATGTGCCGTTCCCCATGAAGCCCGATGATTTCTGTTCCTACGGAGAAAGGAAAGACAATGAATAGATGCGGACAGGCTTGCCCTTACAACACACTTAATGGGTGCAAAGTAAAGGAGTACAACAAAATTTGCCCACTTACTAATATGGCAACACCGATTACAGAATATCGGATGACTAACGAAGACCGCATTAGGGCTATGAGCGATGAGGAGTTGGCAGAGTTTCTTTGTAGGGTAAAAGAACCTTGTGATTACTGCCAGTTGGCAACCATAATGGGTGCTTGCACAGAATCATTATGTGACGATGCAATGATGAAATGGCTGAAACAGCCAGCAGAAGGAGAAGACAATGGCTGAAAATTACAAGCACCTATATGAGCAAACAAAGAAAATGCTCACCATGTATCAAGATGAACTGATACCGGGATTCCGCAAGACCATAGCGGAGTTGGAAGAGAAAAGTAAGTGGATTCCTGTTACGGAGCGGTTGCCAGAAGTGGACGGACAATATCTTTGCAATTACCATTTTGGAAATCACAAGGATATGACATTCACAAGGGTTCTGGATTACTACGCAACCGATAAAATCCCACACTTCCAGCACACTTTAGGTGACACAATAATGAAAGTCACCCATTGGATGCCACTGCCAGAACCGCCGAAAGGAGAATGATTATGGTTGATCCGCTTATCGATGCAATCAATAGCGCAAAAGACTATGGGGATTGCTACCTTTACGGCTACCGGGTAACAGAACTTGCGTTGATCGCAGAACTTCTAAGGAGAAACCACATCTCCGGAGATGAGTTGCACACCATGTTTGTCAACTTTTCGAAGATGTACAACATAATTGTTGCTCAGCATCAACTGGAGGTTAAACAGGCGTTTAACAGTGTTGTTTACCAAAGCACATACCCAAGCGAGGCAGAGGTTGCAATGAGGATGTTTCCGCTTGACATGGAACAGCCTTTTGCAAAGACCATGAAGGTCAGACCGTGGAACGATCTGCGGAAAGGAGAATGAGGAATAAAACGATGAATTTCTTTGAATCGTGCCATAAATGCGTTCCTCCCAAAAGGCAACCCGGATGTCAAAGCCATTGTCCGGAGTATGCTGCAGACAGGGCTGTGTATGACGGATGCAAAGCCGAGGATGATAAAAAGAGGAATGTCAAAAACGGCATTTATAATCAAAGGGCCAAAAAGGTCACCAGGGCGATAAAAAGGCACCGGTGACACAAAAAACATAAGCACTTCCCAAATGGGGATTGCAAATAAATCAAAAGACAAAGGAGAAAAACAACATGAAAGGTAAGTATGTAATCGTAAGAGGTGACCGCAGCGGTGTATTTGCCGGTGTACTGGAATCCCAGGAGGGTCAGAAGGTTGTGCTGACCGGTGTGCGCCGGTTGTGGCGGTGGTATGGTGCTACCGAGTGCCTGCAGATCGCAACGGAGGGCGTTAAGCGGCCGAAAGATTGTCGGTTCACTTTGACGGCTGACAGCATCACTCTGCTGGATGCTATTGAGATCATTCCTACCACGGCTGAGGCAGAGGCCAACATCAAGGCGGTGCCGGTAT
>JAZOWR010000160.1:0-2253 GCA_045659345.1 Ructibacterium sp. | reverse complement strand
AAAGGCGGTGCAGAAGCGTGGCAAATGAAAAACGGCTAACAGAAGCGGATAAAATTGCGTACTGTGCAATAAAAGAATTCATTAAAGAGAACGGATATCCACCGACTGTTAGGGAGCTTTGCCGAATCACCGGAAAGACATCAACCGCCTCGATTCAATATAGACTGAAATCGCTTGAAGAAAAAGGATACATAAAAATCACACACACCGGAAGAAGAACGATTCAGCTAACAGAAAAAGCAGATGCCGTTCAAGCGGATGACATGAAAGAATTTGCCGAAGATGTTGCGTATCAGTTTGGCTACTACTGCCAGAATGGTGGACGGCTTTGCATAACACATGGCGGTCTGTCCACGTTGGAATGGGCATTTAACATACTTGGATGGGAGAATCCTCACCCTGTCCCAGAGTTCGAGTGCGAGATTGAAGGATGCCACGAACACGCAACTTGCGGTACACCAACTGCTGACGGCTACAAGAGAGTGTGCGGTCGGCATATGAGAAGTATCTGTGCAAAGATGGATGGTGATGGGAATGGCTGAAAGAACAACGTTCGTTATTGGGATGGTGTGCTGCATACTCAACGTTTCCGGTTGGATTACAACAATCATGTCTGAAGAAAACAAAAAACAGTATTGGGTGGGCTTAGCGATGCTGACCATTTCGGTTTTTATCCTTGCTGGAATGGTAATTGCGGAGATGGGGTGACGGGAATGCGTGAAAAGCTGATTGAGTTGCTTTGCAAGGCACACAACGCAGTTACAGATAGGTGCATAGAAAATGGATCATGGAGCAAGTGGGGAATGTCTTATGCTGAACAGATTGAAACAGAAGCAGATAGTCTGATTGCCAACGGTGTGACAATCCCTGTGCGGTGCAAGGATTGCAGACATTGGATAGAAAGAACTGTTGACGGTGTTGATACATTTCATATCTGTTGGTTTACTGAAAGCCTAGCATCAAAAAACCATTTCTGCGCTTACGGAGAAAGGAGAACCGATGCGTGACAACATCATGTATTATCCAGCAATCGTGCTGATGTTAGTGGAAGCTGCGGCGCTGGTGTTTCTGATCGTGGAATGGGTGAGGGCAAAAAGGAGAAATGATGATGACGAAAGAACAGGCTGAGGTCATTATGACCTATGCCAGAAACGGGATGGATGCACGGGCAACCAGCAAGGCAATGTATGTGACCGATGGGTCGGTGCATTACCATATCCGCAAGATTCGGGAAGCAACGGGGCGAGACCCCAAGGACTTCTTCGACCTGTGCTTCCTTGTCGGTATGGCGCAGCAGGTGTTGGGAGGTAGTGAGCATGGTACGTGAGCGAACCGTTGAACTGCCTTGCCAGATTGGTGACTGGGTATGGATTGTGAGAAACTACAAAGGTGTGATCAAGCCTACCCACGGCAGAGTCAAGGCGATGTTCTTCACCAATGATATGAAGCTGCGGATTGCCGTGCGGAATATCGGACAGGGCGAATGGGGCAGGGACATCTTCGAAACCTATGAAGAAGCGATGGAAGCGGCAAGGAGGAGAGCATGAACTACGAAGAGCGGCTGAAGACCTACACCAACGCTCTGATCGCCTACGGAGAAGAAAAGCAATGCATCGTGGCCATCGAAGAGCTGAGCGAATGCCAGAAGGAGATTTGCAAGGCGCTGCGGGGCAAGGGTGATCGGGAGCATCTGGCGGAAGAGATTGCCGATGCGAGGATCTGTCTGGAGCAGATGGCATACTTCTTCTGCATGGAGGACGATGTGGAGCAGTGGATGGACAGCAAAATCAAACGGCTGGATGTGACACTGAAAAGAAAACCGTGACGAATTGTCACAGATTATACTTAGGAGGAAACTATTATGGAAGACACAAGAAGCAGCATCCTTCAGATGGCGAAGGGTGCAATTCAGGAGAGAGTCGATTACGAGGTCACAAAGGTCATCGACAATATTCTGGATGTGAATACCGATGCCAATGCCAAGCGGAAGATCGTGCTGACCATCGAACTGAAACCGGATGAGAACCGGCAGTTCATCAGTCTGAAAGCCAGCGCCAAATCTACCCTGGCACCGGTGGTTCCTATCGGCACCACATTGGGCATTGCCGCTGATGGTAACGGCGAAATGGTGATCGTGGAGACTGTTCCCCAAATTCCCGGCCAGATGAATATGGATGGCGAAGAACAGGCTGCTCCCAAGCTGCTGAAGCTCGCTGCCCTGTAATAAACAAAGGAGGAAATTATTATGTTGAA
>JAZOWR010000159.1:0-2873 GCA_045659345.1 Ructibacterium sp. | reverse complement strand
GCATTGATTTCTGTGTTTTGATTGGCCGGGATAGATACGGCCGATACATCGAAGATCTTCTTAACCTTCGTGTGTACGATGGTCCTGGTTTCATGCTCATAGCGGTACTCGCCCACGATAAAGCCCCAGCTCATCTTAGTGATCATGCCGGTGCTGATCTCCTCGTAGAGGCGCCGAGCGGCCTCAGTGCGCCCCAAGTCGGCAGCGGTGAAGAGACCAGCATCGTCGGGCTCGACAATCAGGGAGCCGTTGCTCTGCCGAGCCATAACAGTGCCCTGGTGGTTGAGCTGGAAGATGATGTCGCTCATATCACAGCCGTCAAAGCAGCCACGTTCAAAGCGCTCATAGACCTTGCCACCCTCATCTTCCCAGAGGACATAGGGCTCATATCGGGCGGCGTAGCCTTCGACATAATAGTTGGAGTCGATGCGCTTAGCCTCCGGGGTGGGAGAGAAGACCTGGAGAGCACGGACCTGCATCTCATTCTTCAGTTTGTTTTTGGTTTCCGGGGTCATGTAAATCCTCCTTACCCGCAAATATCGGGATAATCTTATTCGTATACCACGCCGTAAAGGTCAAACAAGGCTTTCACCTTTTCGTCCTTTACAATCTGCTTCTGCTGACCGTGATTCAGCGAATCGTACACGGTCTGCAACGCATCCTTGGTTTCAGCTTTAGCCGCTTTTACTGCTTCGGTTAGTTCCGTCTTGGTCATACCTCTACCCCCATTTCACGCAACGCACTTTGGTAGTCCGCTTCGGTTGCCATCGTAGGGTCTGCTTCACTGTCGATAGGCTCGTCCGTTTCGGTGTACTGCCGATTCAACTCAGCAGGGTCAATGGCTTCTCCGTAACGCACACCATCACGCTCAATCATCATGCCTTTGTCGGAATAGGTGCGGTTCAGCACCACACCATCGGCACGGGTTTCATAGTATTCGGTAATAATCATGCACTCACCTCTCCGCAGATTTCGGGATAATCTTCAATGGCTCTAAATTGGCTTGCAAGTTTTGACCAATTAGTTGCCGACTTGTAAGTGTCCACCAATGCCGCAGGTACATAAACATAACCCGTACCGTTTGCAATTTTTGAACTGTTCAACGCATAGTTTGAAAGTGTACACAGCGTTTCGCTACGCAGAATCAAAGTTTCAAGTTTACTGTTATTTCTCAATCCATAGTTGGCAATTGATTTGCATTTTGGTAAATCGACAAATGCAAGGTTAGTCCAGTTTGTTAGTGCTGAATTGCCTACGGATGTACACTCGGGCAAAACCAATTCGGTCACATTGGCACAATAAGTGAGCGTAGAAGCAGGAATTGCAGTGCATTTAGGCAGATTTATGCTCTTAAAAGCCATTTTATAGGTAGCATTACCGCTAAACGCATATCCCCCCAAGGTTGTTAGATTAGGGGCATCGAGCATTGTTATTTTGTTGCAGTATTGAAAGGCATTCGTTCCAACCGATGTGACATTAGGAATGGACAGCGACTCTATGCCTCGACTATTACAAAACGCATAATTACCAATAGTTTCACAGCGGGATAAATCCAATGCACCAGTTAGCCCTGTCCCATAAAACGCATATGTTCCAACCGAAGTGACATTAGGTGCATACAGCGATGTTATACCCTGGTGGTTTACAAAGGAATAACCAGCGACGGACGATGTGGAAAGTACGATGTCACCCGTAATTCCTGCGGTTGCAATATCGTCATGTGTAATCCTACCGCCGCTTGCTTCCACATTGACAGTAATAGGAGAATAGCCGTCCACACCGTCGGGGGCAGCATTTGTGCCATTCTCCGTGACGGTCAGTTCCTCGATGACAGCTTCTGCAACACCGCCCACATCGGGGAGATTTTCAGCCAGTTCAATAGCCTCACGCAGTTCTGCGTTGTTTGCTGTGATGCGTTCTGTGTTCGTCATCAAACATCACCCCCTCATAAATTGCCGCCATCCAGCGGAGTGTCGGTAATGGAGTCGAAAAACGCCCCAGACACTTCATCGTAAAATCTGTATACACCGTCGGTGCTTACCACGGGGACAAGGTGCAAAACCTCTGTGCCTCCTTGCCACACCTGCAAAAGCAATACTTTGCCGGTGTATGCCACCACGCCTATCGTGCCGGTTCCGTTTCGTGCTGTGCCAAGCAGGAGCGTTCCAATCGTTTCAAAGTCTGTTACACCGCTATATGAACCGCTTGCTGTGATGCGATCAACACCCGCTTTGCTCTGAATAGCTGTGTTTATCAACTCGGCATCAGTGGTTGGGTTGACGGTCAGTGACTTACTGCCAAATCGCCAGTTGCCGCCCATATATGCCGTGATAGCCGCTGTATTGTCCGACGATGCGCAGCCATACAGATACGCAACAGAACTAACTTCTCTCGTGTATAGGACCTTAATTTTTGTGTCTTGGTTACCGATAATACCCGTGTCAACAACTTGTGCGGCATTAAACTGGATATAACTGCACCGCACATATCCATCGGGAAGGGTTGGGTCACCACCGCCACCGCTTGCCTTACCACGAAGAACCTCTTTCAGTTCATCAATCAAACTCTCTTGCTCGGTCAAAACAGCGTTTAGGTCTTCGCTACCACCACCGCCGGAGCCACCTTCTGTGTACAGCACCTTTTCACCGTTATCGTTGGTCATTTCCAGCGATTCGACACCGTTGTATGTTATCCCATTGATAACTAAGTTTTGTGCCATGACAGCACCTCCTTACGCAATAGACAGCACCCCGTCTGTCAGGGAGAGAACAGGCTCGGTCAGTGTGCCCGTTACCTTCTCGCCTTTTGCGTAGCTGCTCTTTCCCTTGCGAATGTCTGCCGCTTTTACATCGGCATCCGATGTATCGAGATAA
>JAZOWR010000158.1:0-2577 GCA_045659345.1 Ructibacterium sp. | reverse complement strand
TGTTTCATCTTGTTTAGCGCCGTTGCCCTGACCTTTCTCACGGCGGGGCGAACAAAGGGATGCTTGCGCCTCCAACTTGTCCCGGACTCGCAGCCACGGGCCACAAGCTGGTTCGGTTGACCATTCGGGAATTTATCGGTGATCTGATCGTTGTACTTGTTGAAGCCCAGCTTGACGTTGAGATAGCCGTTCTTGTCCTGCAACGTGGAGATGCCGAAGCCTTCCAGAAGTCCGGCTTTCTGCTTTTCCGTCACGCCGCCGGGGAGCGGATGCGAGGCCGTTCCGTAGCCGTGGACAATGGGGAGCGACCGGATGGACGCTTTCACGGCGTTGGCAACGACTTCAGCGCCCTTGTAGATCACCGCTCCGGCGATCTCGTCTTTATAGGCCAGCTTCATGTGTGAGATTTTAGACTCATACTCTTCAAAGCCCTTGAGGGACATTTTAGGCATTCAGACCACCTCGAAAACCCACTCATGGTGGATAAGCCGTGTCTCGTCCTCAAACTGCACGGAGTTCAGATACCACGAAGCACCGTAGCCGTTGAGGAACGTCTGGATCACGTCGGCGGCTGGGTCGTACTCCGTCTTGGTGTAGAGGTCGATAGTCCCGGAGATCGCCTGATCCAGCACGGCGTTGTCGCTCCGCTGGCTGTTGTCGCCGTCTTCCTGCCATACCACATAAGGCGTAGTATCGACATATCGGAAATAGTGATAGCACGGGACGGGACTCGCAATTTCTGCGAGGGCGGCGCTCAATGCGTCGCCGAATGGCTCAAGTCGGGCTTGCAACGTCATAGAACGCCTCCAATCTGACCAGCGTGAGGTCTACGGCCTCCAGATCCGGGTTATACTGTGCCATGTCGATGCGATACTGCAAGCCGTCCTCCGGGATAACGTACCGTGCGTTGCCCGGAATCGCCGGAGTGTTGTGGCAACGGACGAGAAGGTCAATCTGCCGATTCGCCCCAGCTGCGGCATACATTCGGGTTACTCCCACGTTCCGGCGGCTATAGTAGGCCGTCCCGGTTTCTGCCAGTTTCTCCACAGGCATCCGTCCGGGCTGTGCCATGTTCGTGAGGTTGTAGAACTTCAGAATACCGTCGTCTCTCACTCAGCCTCACCCCAATCGGTGTAACCTGTCGCCGTCTGCATCTGGGCCTTCTGTTCGTCATAGCTGCGTTTCAGCCAATCCCTCTGCCCGTCCTCGATGTTGATTCGATTCATAGCGCAGTAGGTGCAGACGGCCCGGATGACAAGAGGGTCTGTCACGCTCTCCGGCGTGACGCTTGTCTCTTTCGTCACCCCGGCGATTCCGAGGTCGAGGAGCGCAGCGTTGATAAGCTGATTTAAGTCTGCGTCATACGCCGACGTTGTGATGCGGAGCGCCGCTTTGACCTCTGCAAGCATTGTCAGCCCTCCTTCTTGATTTCGTCGATGTTGCTGATTCGGCTCTTCCAGATCTCATAATCTTCCGGGTAGACCGTCAGATGCCCGATGTGACCACAGACCACCGACGGCTCGCACCAGATCTTGTAACCGAGCCGGGAGGCACGAAGGCAAAACGCCAGATCCTCGCCATACTGCCGGATGGGCGTGAAGCACGTTCCTTCGTGAGTCTGCACCGCCTTCAGGATCTCCACGTCTATAAGCACACAGCCGAAGCCGCACCCGGCGATCTGGAACGTATCATGTGGATAACTTTCAAACCGCTCGATGCCCTTCTCGATGTCAATGCTCTTGAAGATGCAGGATTGATGCCCCTTCCTCCGTGCGTGGTAGATTCCGGAGACAAACTGTTTCCCGGAGAAAGTCAGGTCATCCAGAATGTCATCCGTGAACACCATGTCGGAGTCCAGCCATAAAACGTGCGTATAGCCTTCATTGATGGCCTTGCAAGCCAGATTGTCTCGAGCGACGTAGACGAGCGTCCCGGACATGATCTCAACGTCAAAGTTGATTTCGTCGTTCTTCAAGCGCACGATAAGCGCCGTTAGAGACTTGACGAAATCCGTGTGCATGAAATCGAGGGACGGAATGCCGATCAGCAACTTCATGATGTTTTAGCCTTTCTTTGTCTTTGTGGCGGGTTTCTTTTCTTCCGTCACAGGCACCGCCGAGCCGACGCTCACTAAGAACTGAAATTCGGCGGGGGAGACCTCCACGGTCTCCCCGGCCTTATGCTTGATCCGAGCGTCACGGACAAGCCGCACCTTCATCAGGTGGTGACGGCGGCGGGCTTCGCAATATTGCAGAAGCGGCCCGGAGCGGTCACGGCGTGACCCGCATACTGACGGCCCACGATCTTGATGAGGTCGCTCTCGGCGAGGGACAGATCGTCGTACTTCAGCACAACGCCGTCGCCTTCCGGATAGTTGAACTGGAGGCCCCGCAGATCTCCCACGATAGCATAGACGGCATTGTCGGAAGCCGTGTTGTAGGCGGGGAGGGCAGAGGAGTACAGCTTCGTCAGACCAGCAAACGGATCGACGGCGAAGTTGCCGCCAGCGTAAGCGCTGATGAACTCTACCTCGGTCAGTCTGTTCATGATGACGCACAGGTTGGCGGCGTCGTCGGA
>JAZOWR010000157.1:0-5299 GCA_045659345.1 Ructibacterium sp. | reverse complement strand
CAATGCGATGCTTATTATGTGTGTGGGTGTTGGTGTAGGCATATTTTTAAGTATATCCTTGATAAGAAACAAGAGGGAAATTTCACTCAGAACACTGCTTTTGGTATTCTATATAGCAATTATTCTTTTGTCATTTTTTGCTCCCAAAGAATTTGTGCCGACAGCCTTTGACTCCGGCGGTGTTACAACCGGACCGATTACGGTTCCGTTTATCATGGCGTTAGGTGCAGGTCTTGCATCGGCAAAAAAAGGTAAAAACACAGGGGAACAAAGCTTTGGTCTGGTGGCGCTGTGCAGCATAGGCCCGATTTTATCAGTGCTTTTACTCAGCATCTTCTATAAACCGCATCCGACTACCTCGGGTTATGAAATCGCAAATGTGCTTACGACAACAGAAGCATTCCGACAATTTACATATGCCTTGCCGGTATATGCAAAAGAAGTCGCAATCGCCCTTATCCCGATTGTTATCGTATTCATTGTTTTTCAGTTTTTGACAAAAAGGTTTCATATACATAATATCATTAAGATGTCGATAGGCTTTGTTTACACATATATAGGTCTGGTACTTTTTCTTACAGGAGCGAATATAGGTTTCATGCCGGCAGGTAGATTGATAGGAGCCAAGATAGCAGGGAGCGATATAAAATATATGCTCATCCCTATTGGCATGCTTATGGGATACTTTGTCGTTTCTGCAGAACCGGCAGTGCACACGCTGAAAAGGCAGGTAAGTGAAATTACAAATGGAGCGATTTCACAAAAATCAGTAGCCATAGCACTTTCGGTGGGTGTTTCTGTTTCTGTTGGAATATCTATGCTGAGAGTCCTTACGGGTATTCCCATCGTTCCTTTTCTGATTTTTGGATATGCCATTTCGCTTATCATAAGTTTCTTTGTTCCTCATATATACACCGGTATTGCCTTTGACTCTGGCGGTGTTGCCAGTGGACCGATGACATCGACCTTTATGCTTCCGTTTGCGATGGGTGCGTGTGAAGCGATTGGCGGTAATGTTATGACAGATGCCTTCGGCATCGTTGCTATGATTGCCATGACACCGCTTATTACGATTCAGGTTTTGGGCTTGTATGAAAGAAGAAAACATATGCATAAAATCAAAAAGCTTCATACCGAAATCAGTTTGATTAAGGACGATATTATATTCTTTGATGAGGAGGATGCTTTGTATGAATAAACGGCTGATGGTACTTTTATCAATTGTTGAGCGTGATAAAGGAAAAAAACTCATCAAAGAATTGAAAAATATTAATATAAGAATGAATTTTCAATGTGTTGGATTTGGAACAGCACCTACCGAAATGCTGGACATATTTGGACTTGGTACCAATGATAAGGATATAGTGATAAGTCTTGGATCTGAAAGTACAGTGAAGGATATGATGGCGAACTTTGGCACAGCGTTTGAAAGCCATTCCAAATATGGCGGCCTTATGATGGTATTCAAGACAGCGGCAGCGAGCAGGATGCTTGCAGAATTATTGAATTATAACAATACTGTAGAAACGGAGAAAGGGAGCGGTTCTATGAAAAATGAACATCACAATGATTTGATTATGATATCGGTGAATGAAGGATACTCTGATGATGTTATGCAGGTAGCTCGGAAAGCAGGTGCAACCGGCGGAACGGTGATGAAGGGCAGACTTGCCGACATAGAACAGTTTGCAGAGCTTGGAAAGGGCGAGCTTGATGGCGAAAGGGAAATATTATGGATTCTTGCCCCGCGCCAAACAAGCAAGCAGATTATGGAGGATGTAAATGCCGAGTTTGGAATGACATCAAAGGCAAACGGCATCATTATTGCTATCCCCACCGAAAAAGCATATAAAATATGAAAGAGCAAGAAACCTATCACTTTGCAATGTGATAGGTTTCTATTTATTTTATTTTTTAATTGCGCACTGTTCTTTGGACGAGCTTAATGATCTCAACAATAGGAATAATGAGGATTGCAAGACCAAACGCAATTCCGTATTCCATAAGGTTAAGAGGAGCAAGTGCAAATGCCTTTGCAAGGAAGTCTACCTCAATTACGAGAGGGGTAAGCAGAAGTGAGAGCGCTCCTGCACCCCAAAGCCATAAATTCTGGCCTTTCATTTGAAAGATGGAACCGTGGAGGGATCGCATATTAAACGCGTGACAAATCTCACAAAGAGAAAGGGTAAGAAATGCCATGGATGTGCCGAACATTTCTGCAGAATAGGTTCCGGCGGCAATAGCTTCTGCATGAGAAAGGTCAGAGAGCCAATATCTGCCTAAAAAGTATGAAACCATGGTAATCATGGTCACAAGAGCACCTTGATATGCAACTGCAAAACCAAGACCGCCTGCAAAAATACCTTCTTTGCTGTCCCGCGGTTTGCGTTTCATAATGCTGGCTTCGGGCTTTTCCATGCCGAGTGCAAGTGCAGGAAAACAGTCTGTGATCAGATTGATCCAAAGTAGATGAACAGGTGCAAAGATGGTAAACCCAAAAAGTGTAGCAAAGAAGATGGTCAAAACTTCTGAAAGATTAGACGCAAGAAGGAACTGAATGGCTTTTCGAATATTGTCATAGATTCTTCGTCCCTCGCCAACCGCTGAAACGATAGTGGCAAAGTTGTCGTCTGCAAGAATCATATCTGCTACATTCTTGGTAACATCTGTGCCGGTAATACCCATACCGACACCAATGTCTGCATTTTTGATGGAGGGAGCGTCATTCACGCCGTCTCCTGTCATGGCAGTAACGTTGCCCTTCTTTCGCCATGCGTTAACAATTCTCGTTTTGTGTTCGGGTTGCACACGCGCATAAACCGAATACTTGGGGACAAGATTATCAAATTCTTCATCCGAGAGCCCATCTAGCTCGCTACCTGTAATGGCTTGCGATGCGTCTTGGATAATACCAAGCTGCATTGCGATAGCAACGGCAGTGTCCTTATGGTCGCCTGTAATCATAATAGGACGGATGCCTGCGTTGCGGCATTCATCAATTGCAGGCTTAACTTCCGGACGGACGGGGTCAATCATACCCACAAGCCCGATAAAGCAAAGGCCAAATTCCACGCTTTCTGAGTCATATACCGTAGGCTCGGCCGAAAGGTCTTTTTTTGCTGCTGCAAGAACACGGAGCGCACGGTCTGCCATTTCTTTATTTGCTGTGAGTATATTCATACGGATTTCTTCGGTCATTTCTAGAATTTTACCGTCAATAAGTGCGGTTGTGCATCTCTTTAAAAGTTCATCGGGAGCACCCTTTGTAAACTGAACCAGAGAACCATCGGAGGTTTTGTGAATCGTTGACATCATCTTTCTTCCCGAATCAAACGGAACCTCGCCGATTCTGACAAACACATTTTTTTGAGCGTCTTTGGAAATCCCGAGAGTTTCTGCATAGTTGACAAGAGCACATTCTGTTGGCTCGCCGACAGCAGTGCCGGAGTCTGCGTCAAACTCTGCATCAGAGCAAAGCGACATTGCGTTTGCAAGGAGACTCTCGTCATCGCCATAGTGATCTACAACCGTCATTTTGTTCTGTGTAAGTGTACCTGTTTTATCAGAGCAGATAATCTGCGTGCAACCAAGAGTTTCCACAGCGGTAAGCTTGCGGATAATGGCGTTGCGCCTTGACATATTGGTAACACCGATAGACAGAACGATGGTAACAACGGTAGCAAGACCTTCGGGGATTGCAGCAA
Organism: Ructibacterium sp.; assembly: GCA_045659345.1. Lineage (GTDB taxonomy): Bacteria > Bacillota > Clostridia > Monoglobales > Monoglobaceae > Ructibacterium. The sequence goes on along the minus strand of JAZOWR010000157.1, from coordinate 1,595 downwards.
CTGCGAGAGAAATTGCAATCATAAAGGAGTTTAGGATGGGTTCAAGGCCGATTCCGTCACGAATAAGCTGTACGCCGAAAATGACAGCGCAGATACCTATGACGAGATAGGTAAGAATTTTTGAAAGACCCGCAAGCTTGATTTGAAGAGGCGTTTTACCTTCTTCTGCCTGGGCAAGAGCGTCTGCAATTTTTCCCATCTCGGTTTCCATGCCGACAGCTGTTACCACTGCCTTGCCTCGTCCGTAAACTACAGTTGAACCCATAAATACCATGTTCTTTCTGTCGCCCAGGGTAACATCGCCGTTTGCGCCTGCTGTAAGAGCTTCCACTCTTTTATCAACAGGAACAGATTCTCCGGTAAGCGCTGCTTCTTCAATTTTTAGGGAAGCACATTCGATGATTCGTGCATCTGCCGGAACAGAATCACCGGCCTCAAGAACGATCATATCGCCAACGACGAGGTCTTCGCTGGGAATGGAGATCTGTTTTCCGTCACGGATGACCTTGCTTTGTGCCTTTGACATTTCTTGCAATGCTTCGATGGCCTTTTCTGCTTTGCTTTCCTGAAAAACTCCCAAAACAGCGTTGATGAGGACAACGGCGAGGATAATAACAACATCAGAAGGGAACCCCATGTGCCCCGAATGAATCCCCTCGTAGGTTTCTACCCCTGCAGAAATTACCGCAGCAACCAGAAGAATAATTGTCATAGGCTCGCAAAGCTGTTTTAAGAAGCGGTGAAGCATGGATTCTTTCTTTGCTTCAATCAGTTTGTTTTTGCCGTTCTGGGCAAGTCTTTTTGCTGCCTCAGAAAAACCCAGACCATCAGCACAGCTGTTGACGGCATTTAATACATCGTTGACATGACTTAAATAGTGTTTCATTTTTCTCCTCCTGTTAGATGTTTATAAAGAGATGTTTTTATTATATGCAATAAAAAAAGACTTTTGCGGCATTACGCCACAAAAGTCTTGCTATCAAAATAGATCCAAATAACCGGACAAAAAGTCGAGTTGACGGTCATTGGAAACGCAAAGCATTCAGCTACTCCCTTTTGTAAAGGGAATTTTATCACAAATAAAAAACCTTGTCAACCAATTTTGCAAAATAAATTTGCAAAACTACAGTTTCGTTTAAAAAATGTTTGTATTATGCATTGATTTTTTAAAAGATATATGGTAAAATAACCAAGTAAAATTTCATACATTCACACAGAGTATTGATTATGTCGCATACGCTCTATCTGCAAGGCATAATCGTTGAAAAGGGAATGGGGTGAGAATCCCCTGCGTAATTCTGTCGGTGTGTGCATCGAATGTTTTTATATCCGTTATCGAAAGATAGTCATTGGGAAACTGAGAAGGCAGGATATAAAAATGCGGACGAATCAGTCTATATGATGTAAGTCACAAGACCTGCTTTGATGTTATCTTGCAAGTGCTCATTTGCATAGGGATAATATTTTCAGTTTTAACTGAATTGTGATTCATCACAGAAAAACTCAGCTGTGGTAATTTTTTTGAAAGAAAAATTGCCGCAGTTTTTTTGTTGCCTGCGGCGAGAAACCGGAAGTGAAAGACACAACAAAACAAC
>JAZOWR010000156.1:0-2455 GCA_045659345.1 Ructibacterium sp. | reverse complement strand
TCAAAATCCAGTTCATCCGCAAGCATCTTGGGTGTATAAGGGATGTTCTCTGTCAAGAAAATCATTCCCCCTGAGTTGCACCGACCAGCCATCGTTAAAAGCATTACCCAAATAAGAACAATGTTGTTACCCTCCGGCAATCTGCGAAGATGTTTGATTTTCCGATTGTCAAACATATCCGTGGTCAGTTTGATCCACTTGACCTCAGCCAATAACGCTCACCCTCTCGCCAATCTCGAAGAATTTGAAACTTTCTCTTTGTTTGCCGTCACCGCAATCAAACTCTACTCCGAAACACTTATGCTCCCAGTTGATGTAGTAAATAGTGCCTGTAATCATCTTTGTCACTAATTCCTCATAAGGATCGTTCACGCCACGGTCAAAAGAAGGGACAAATCTCACTTTCATACCTTCCAGAATCTTCGGAATGTTATTCATTCCCCTGAGAAAGTATCGTCTGTACCGAACGGTTTTGCCGTTACTCTCTTTGACTTCTTCGATACCAACAATGTCATAGCCCATGCTCCGAAGTTCGCTGATTCTCTTTGTCGGGCTATTGATATACAATTTCTCGAAACACTCACGAACAGTCATGCTGCCGTGATCTCTGAAGTAAGCAAGAATCTTACTTCGCTGTGTTGCTTTATCCATGCTGTACCTCCCTAATTTGAACTAAGATGTATTCTTCATCGTGGAAGTAGTGGCAAACACCTTTCAGCCATCTTCGGTTATCATCGTTTATCAATCGACCTTTCATAGCATCGACAATCATCTTTCCCATGACAGCGTGATTGTCGATATCTAATCGGTCATTCCAGAGAAACGATATCTCTACAGGCTTTTCAAACGGTCTTACCCTGACTTCCTGCTTGTTCATGGCACTGCGTGTAAGCAAGTGCCAGAACTCAGCATCTCTCTTGCGGATAGACCAGTGCTTTCCGGCATAGTAGGCATTCATGCCGTATTCCTTCGTCCACCGCTTCATTTCTGCTTTACTTGTGGGATAGTAAATTCTGAAACTCTCAGAAGGGCAACTGTGCATCGTCATCCTCCATCACTGCGTAGTTGTTGGGGACTTTATCGTTGGGAACGAACCCAGTGTGAGTGGAGTCTTTCTTTTCACCAAAGTAGACATTCTCAGCCACGACCTCTGCCTGTCTGCGCTTGTTTCCGTCCTTGTCATTCCATGTCCGAATCTGCAAACGACCAGAGACGATAATCATCTTGCCCTTAGAGAAGTTCTTGGAAACGAACTCACCAGTCTGCTTCCATGCGGTGCAGTCGATAAAGTCAGTTTCATCACCGAAGTCACGGTCACAGGCGATAGTGAAGCTGGCAACAGCAGTGCCACCGTTAGTTCTCCGCAGCTCCACATCTCTTGTCAAACGTCCCATAATAGTAATCTTATTCAGCATACTAAACTCCTTTAATCTAAATAGTTCTTTCCGATCAGAGCCATAAACTCTTCCCGGCTATGTGTTTCTTCGTACTTCATCTGGCAGTGCCGTTTCAGCATCATATCCAGTTCATGACCGTTTTTGCCGTGTACCCCATCGTCCGACTGGTTATGCAGCCAAGGTGCAAGATACACCCAGAATCCTTCTCTTTCAGAGATTTTTCGTCTACCGCCTGCGTAAATGTGATGTTTATGCAGGTTGTTTGTTTGCCCAGTGATATAGCAGACTTTTTCAGTCTGTAGGATGCTCTTGCTCATGATGCACCCCATTCCATTTGTCGATTACTTCCTGCTTTTCGCCGGAGATCAGAACACTTACACCATTCTCAAATTTCTCATTGAACAAGCAAGAATGGTGAAGAACCCACTTGCCAGCAAATTCATTGAAGTCAAACTCAGGCACAATTCCATCGAGAATAATCTCTTTACCGCAAAAGGGGCATTTTCTAAGTTTCATAACTATCTCCAACTCCTTACCAGACTATCAATCTCTTCTTGGGACTTTGTTTCAATCCCTAAAGCCTTGCAGTCTTGAATGATGTTATCTATCAGTCTGGACATTTGCTGTGTATCGTAGGTGGAAGAACCGTGGTACAAAAGGACATTGGTGCAGCCATCCAATTTACTGGGCATCGTTTCAGACTGCCAGCCGATACCATTCTTTGCCCATGCACTTCTCAGGGACTCAGCAGCTTCTTCTTTGATACAGACAATATCGTAGTTGCCGCCAATCCCACGGATAGCTTCACGGTATACTTCCTCTTTCGGGACGTTGGTCTTCTCTGCGATTTTCCCAATCAGAGTCCAACAGTAAGCATTGGCATCTAAGGAACGTTTGTTTCTGAATTTTCCAACTTTGATACTCAGCTTTTCCTGCCCCTTCAGCGTGTCCACCATTTCCATAGCACTGTTGCGCTCGTTAAATTCAAAGGTAACAAGCAGCTTTCCAGTAGCATAAGCAACAGAGACATTAGCTATCTTTCCTGTCAGATCCATAAG
>JAZOWR010000155.1:0-12588 GCA_045659345.1 Ructibacterium sp. | reverse complement strand
AACGCCTGATAGGATTCTGCCATGAACTCCACTTCCTTTCTTTTTTATTGTAACATGAAGCAATCTTAATTGCAATAAAAAAGTCATGCCTTACCTTTGAACCAGCAATACCCGCGTGACCTGCACAGTTAGCTCAGGCCTGGCACCCTCACGGCACATCAGAATAACTGCTTATCGCTGCTGCGTTCCCGCCCTGACGAGGTTCACAGGTTCCGATTGCGTAAGACCAAGCCGTCAACACCACTTTTGCAGGGCAGACCGAACACGGCTGACCCTCATGGCAAGTTTTCATCCCCTCTGTAGCGGATTGAGGGTTACAAGGCACCGCTAACACCCCGATTTAGCATGACCGTATAAGTATACCACAGTTCCACGAATTGTGCAAGGGTTTTCTTTGTCGAAAAGGAAAAAGACAGCTGTGTTTTCACAGCTGTCTAATACCGGGCATTATTTTGCCCAATCTTTCAAATCAAGAACCGTATCTAAAATCAAGTCCGCCTGATTCTCCTCAAAATAAGCACGACCGGCCTGACCATTGGCACCTGTCAACACCGCAGCAAAAGAAAATCCACCGGCTTTTGCCGCAAGCAAATCACTTGCTGCATCACCAACCACCAGGCATCGTTTTGCCTCTTCCTTTTTTACTACAGCAGAGCAGAGTTCTTTGTCAGTAAACTGTTTTCCAAATCCCGCCTTTAAAAATACATAGGGATGGGGTTTGGCAAGGGGATAGTCTACGCCGGTTTCTTTTTCCGCCTGTAATACATCATCATAGGTCACACAAAGCTCCTTGTCAAAGCAACCATCAATCCCCCAGCTTTTCAGGGGGTATTCTGCCTCATCACGAGGTCTTCCGGTGCCGATACCAAGCCGGTATCCTCTCTCTTTTAAAAAGCAAAGCGTTTCCTCAATATCTTTAAGAGGAAGCAGCGGTTGTTCGGATTCCTTTAATCCCGGAACATCGCCGTCACCCTGAAACCATCGCTGAAACACCTCTAACAGCTCATTCCAGAGTTTGCCCTCACCCCGCTTAAACGAACCCGGCGAGGTGGGAATTACTGTTGCTAACAGTCCCTCAAGGCCCGTATACAGTTTAGGCGGCTGCATTTCTACATTTTCTAAAAACATACAAACCGATTCAAAGTGGGATGCATCTAAGGTGGTAAGCTCTGGGTCTAAATATTTTGCAACGCAGAATACCACATATGCCAAATCCCAGTTGGTATTGACTCCCAACCGTTTCACTGCCGAAACTGTCTTTCCGCCAAAAAAGATTATGTCATAAATCACCTTGAGCTGTTTGTGACACCAATCTCTGTCAATCTCCTGCTTGCCATAAAAGCGATAGTCGTACATCAGCTCATAGACGGTAAGTGCCGCAGATTGCCAATAAGCAAGTTCAGAGGTAATAACCCCGTCTAAATCAAAGATAATGGTATCAATTTTACTCTGCTGTAACTTCATAGGTAACCCTTCCTGCAACGCCGGAGGTCATGCCCTGGCGCGCTTCATCCACAGAAAGAGCTTGTCCAAGTGCAATGCCAAGCGCACGATAAACAGCCTCCCAAATGTGATGGCCGTTCTCACCTTGTTCTACATCTATATGCAGAGTACAACGCGCACCCTGCACAAATCCGTCAAGGAATGTGATCAATTCCTCTGCCGGCATTCCCTCTACCATCTCATCATAGTCCGTCTTAAAGGTAATGTTATGGAGCGCTCTGTCCTCAAAAGAAATGACCGCCTCTGCTTTTGCCTCATCAATAATTCCAACGCCAAAGCCATAGCCGGACGGAACATTCCGGCTGACATATTCGCCGACCGCTTTTCCCAGTGTCATCGATACATCCTCGCAGACCAGATGAACCAGTTCAAACTCATCCAGTGTTACATCAATGGCAATATTAAGACCTGCCCGCCAAGCAATATGCTCAATCATGTGATTGAGAAAGGGCAACGGTGTGCAAATCTGTTTCCGGTAATCTGGACGCAGTGCTCCCTTTTCGATTGTAACTACAATCTTGGATTCACTGGTTTTTCGTGTTACCGTAATTTTATTTTGCATGAGAAACGCCTCCTTTATTTTCTTTCTTTGACTGCTAATGCATGGGTATCAAAGCCTTCTACGGTTGCAATTTTATACGCATAATCACGCACCATCTCAAAGCCCGCCTTGCTTGCATAGCCAATGGAAGACCGTTTCAAAAAGTCCATAACAGAAACGCTGGAATAGGTCTTTGCAAACTGACCGGTTGGCAAAATTGCATTGGGGCCAAGCACAAAGTTGCAAAGAGTAACCGGTGTATAATCGCCCAGCAAAATCTCGCCCGCATTCTTAATTTTAGGCAAAATTTCAAAGGGTTTTTCACACATAACCTCCATATGTTCCGGAGCGTAATCATTGACAAAGGCAATGCTCTCTTCCAGGTTTTCGGTGATGATAGCACCGCCATAGGTGTTAAGGTTCGTATTGACAAACTCCTGACGAAGAGGGGAAATCTTGGCCATTTGTCTTTCGACAATCACAGCAGCTTTTTCTACCAGCTCCTTGCAGTGCGTAACCAGAAGCGCTGCTGAATCAGGACCGTGCTCCGCTTCAATCATCCAGTCTAAAGCGACCTTTTCCGGGTCTGCTTTTTCGTCCGCCAGAATGATACATTCACTCGGGCCCGCCGGGAGTCCTGCATCGATATAGTTGGCAAGGACACGCTTTGCTGCCGTTGCATAGGAATTGCCCGGTCCAATAATCTTATGGCATTTGGGGATGGTTTCGGTTCCAAACGCAACTGCTGCAACCGCCTGGATTCCGCCAACCTTGTATATTTCTGTGATTCCAATAATCTTGGCAGCAGCTAAGATAGCATCGTCAACTTCTCCCTTTGCATTTGGGGGAGTCACAACTACAATTTTTTCAACACCTGCAACCTTTGCAGGAATACCCAGCATCAAAAGCACTGAGGGAAAACTTCCCTTTCCTCCCGGCACATATAGACAGACATCTACAATCGGTGTGGTTTTTTCACCAACCATCAAGCCCTTATCCACTTCGGTAAACCACATCTCCTCCGGCATCTGCTTTTCATGAAAGTTCTTGATATTCTTTGCTGCATAGGCAATAGCATCACGGGTTTCTGTGTCTAATCTGTTGTATGCGGCTTCAATTTCTTCAGCGGTTACCTTAATTCTATCCTGCGTCAGGGAAACACGGTCAAACTTGGCGGTATATTCCAAAACCGCCGCATCGCCACGCTCACGAATATCGTCAGAAACCTCCTTGGCAAGCTTCATGTGCTCAGAGATGTCAATCTCTGCACGCTTCATAATAAAATCTTTTTTTTCACCTGTCATTTCGGACAGTTTATAAATATTCATTGGTATCTCTCCTTCCTTCTTTTGTAATACATCAATGATGGAAGAGACGGATTCCGGTAAAGGACATTGCCATACCAAACTTGTTGCAGGTCTCAATCACATTGTCATCACGGATGCTTCCGCCCGGCTGTGCAATAACAGTAACACCGGACTTTTGCGCGCGCTCGATGTTATCCCCAAACGGGAAGAACGCATCCGATCCCAATGCAACATCGGTATTTTTAGCCAACCATTCTTTTTGTTCTTCTTTGGTAAATACCGGAGGCTTAACCTTGAAAATTTTCTCCCATGCACCGTCTTGAAGGACATCCATATATTCATCGGAGATATAGACATCAATGGCATTGTCACGGTCAGCACGCTTGATGCCGTCTACAAACGGAAGGTTAAGTACCTGCGGTGCCTGACGGAGCCACCAGATATCCGCTTTGTTACCGGCAAGTCTGGTACAGTGAATTCTTGACTGCTGACCTGCACCGATACCAATTGCCTGTCCGTCTTTGACATAACATACACTATTGGATTGTGTATATTTTAAGGTAATTAAGGCAATCATCAAATCCCTCTTCTGTTCTTCAGTCATCTCTTTCTTTTCAGTCACTACATTGGAAAGAAGGTCGGTATCAATTTTAAGTTCATTTCTGCCCTGTTCAAAGGTAACACCAAATACCTGCTTGCGCTCAATGGGTGCCGGAACATAGTCAGGGTCAATTTGAATGACATTATAGTTGCCGTTTCGTTTTCCTTTAAGGATTTCCAGCGCTTCATCGGTATAACCGGGGGCGATTACACCGTCAGATACTTCTTTGGCAATCAGCTGTGCTGTTGCCTTATCACAAACATCAGAAAGGGAAATAAAATCACCAAATGAGGACATTCTGTCTGCACCTCTCGCTCTTGCGTAGGCATTGGCAAGGGGAGTCATTTCGATACTTTCATCCACAAAATAAATTTTCTTTAAGGTGTCAGAAAGCGGCAAACCAACCGCTGCACCGGCAGGAGAAACATGCTTAAAGGAAGTTGCTGCCGGAAGTCCGGTTGCTTCTTTCAGTTCTTTTACCAATTGCCAACCGTTTAAGGCATCCAGCAGATTAATATAGCCGGGTTTGCCGCATAAAACGGTAAAGGGAATCTCTCCTTCTTCCATGAAAACCTTTGACGGCTTTTGATTGGGATTACAGCCGTATTTCAATTCCATTTCTATCATCTTTATCGCCCTTTCTTCTTTACTGATTCTTATTGATAATCTTGGATTGCGTTGTTCCATTTTCCAGATTGATGTAACGAACAAACAAGGAAACCTTATTTTCCTCGTTTAAGTTTTCCCAGAGATCTTTTGCAAACTGCTCCATGTCATTGGGAATTTCCACTTTCTTGGGTTCTCCCTGATAAGAAGGCAAGGGACTGCCATCTCCTTGATAGGTATGGATAAAGTGCCCTCCGCCGCCCTTTGCGTTGGTATAGGTAAAGGTATGACGCAAGCAAGAAGATGGGTCACCATCTGCGCTCTTTAAAATGGAGAGTGCATAATCAAAATCACCATCAGATATATGAATCATACCGGAAATTCTGGGTGTATAATTGGGCGCATCATCTTCGAACTCTCTGGTACGCAGTGCCTGTTCAAAGGTCATCTGCTGATTCATCAAATCATAGATAGTATCGGTCTGGTCACCGTTGGTTACGATGGTCTTGTTGCCAAGAACACGGACCGGTGCATAGATAATCAAATGTGGGTCTTCCAGTTTAGACGGGTCAAACGCCTGGGTACGGATACCCTCACCGTCTTCTACAAAAACACGGTTGCGGCTGTTTACGCTTCTGCCCATAATGAAATATGCTGCAACTGCAGATTTGCCGTCCTGAGATTTGCCTAAAACAATACCTCTGCCGGGGTAACTATTTTGTTTTAATTCGTCATAAAGGTTGATTTTCATTTCTTTCTTCCTTTCCTATTTCACTTGTCCGCTGCAAACCAGTTCCACTGCCTTAGGGAGAATTTTCCATTCCGCCTCTTCCATGACCCGTTTTTGTAAGGTCTGAGGGGTATCATTTTCTTCAATGGCAACTGCTTTTTGCAAAATAATCTTTCCGCCGTCAGTAATTTCATTGACAAAATGAACCGTGGCACCTGTTACCTTAACGCCGTAACTGAGCGCCGCCTCATGCACCTTTAATCCATAAAAACCATCGCCGCAGAAAGAGGGAATCAAGGATGGATGCACATTGATAATTCTATCCTTGTATACCGAGAGAAAATTCTCACCGAGAATAGCAAGAAATCCTGCCAGCACTACGATATCTACACCTTTTTCCTGCATATATTCACAAAGTGCCTTATCAAAATCCTCTTTGGAGCTGTATTCTTTTCTGGTAATCACATGAGCGTCAATTCCTGCATTTTGCGCCCGTTCCAGGGCATAAACATCAGGCTTGTTGGAAACCACTGTAACAATCTCACCGCTTTTGATAATGCCGCTTTTTTGAGCATCAATCAATGCCTGCAGATTGGTTCCTCCTCCGGATACCAAGACACCTATTTTTAGCATATATCTACCCCTTTTTCACCGGCAACAATCTCGCCGACTACGGTTGCAGTTTCCCCTGCTGCGTTGATTACAGCTACCGCTTTGTCTGCCTGTTCTTTAGGAACTGCAAACATCAAGCCTACACCCATGTTATAGGTGTTAAACATATCCCGCTCGGAAACATCGCCCAGTTTTTGAATCATCTTGAAAATGGGGAGAACCTCAAAACTGTTTTTATCAATTTTAGCTCTTGTTCCCTCTTTCAACATACGGGGAATATTCTCAATAAAGCCACCGCCGGTAATATGAGATACCGCACGGACATCTACCTCCTGAATTGCAGAAAGAAGCGGTTTTACATAAATCTTGGTGGGGGTAAGCAATGCTTCACCGATACTCATGCCAAGTTCATCACTATGTGCGTGCATTCTCTTCACGCAATCTTGGGTATCATCAATACCAAACACTTTGCGCACCAAAGAATAACCATTGGAATGGACGCCGGAGGATTTGACACCGATAATGACATTGCCGGCTTCCAGCTTAGAACCGTCAATGATATCATCCTTATCCACAATACCTACAGAAAAACCTGCAAGGTCATATTCGTCCGGTTCATAAAATCCCGGCATTTCTGCAGTTTCGCCGCCAACCAAGGCACAACCTGCCTTGACACAACCGTCTGCTACACCTTTAACGATATCAGCTACACGCTCCGGTACATTTTTTCCAACTGCAATATAGTCAAGGAAAAACAGAGGTTTTGCACCACCGCATGCGATATCATTCACACACATTGCCACGCAGTCCTGTCCTACCGTATCATGCTTGTCCATAATAAACGCCAGTTTAAGTTTGGTGCCAACCCCATCTGTTCCGGAAACCAGAACCGGATTTTTATAACCTGTACCAATCTCAAACAGACCACCAAAACCGCCGATTCCGGAAAGAACTCCCGGAATATTGGTGCGTTTGACATGCTCCTTCATTAATTCAACGGCCTTATATCCCGCCTCTACATCTACACCTGCATTTTTGTAAGCCTGACTCATTGTATTTTCCTCCTATTTAAAGATTCATCAGTTCTTCTTGTAATTTCTTATCTTTCTCCATAACAGCATCTGCCATATCCTTTTTAAAGGTTTCCAGCTTCTCAGCAAGGACAGAATCAGAAAGTGCCAGCATTTGCACTGCCAGGATTCCCGCATTGTCGGCGCCGTTAACCGCAACCGTTGCCACAGGAATACCGGAGGGCATCTGTACCATGGAAAGCAGAGAATCAAGTCCATCCATCAATGACGACTTGATAGGGAGCGCAATCACGGGAAGCGTGGTATACGCCGCAATCACACCGCCCAGATGTGCAGCCTTGCCGGCCGCCGCAATGATAACCTTAACACCGTTGGCCTTTGCGTTTTTTGCAAACTCCTCTGCCTGATACGGTGTACGATGGGCAGAAATAACATGCGCCTCAAAGTCTACGCCAAACTCCTTTAACTTATCAATTGCCCCTTTCACTACGGGCAAGTCAGAATTACTTCCCATTACAATTGCAACCTGTGCCATACTAACATTCTCCTTTTCTATATACAAATTTACCGTCTACCATGGTATATGCTACATCCGAACCCTTAACCGCATACACAAGGTTGGAAACCGTGTTATGGTTGGGGGTCAAATGCGGTTTTGCAAAATCAAGCAAGATTAAATCTGCAAGGTAACCTTCCTTGAGCATTCCTAAATCCTGATATCCCAGTGCCTTAGCACCGTCCACCGTTGCCATCTTTAACACATCCCAGGCAGGAAGTATTGTCGGGTCAAGACTGATGCCTTTATGAAGGATACCTGTCAACTTGATTTCTTCAAACAAGTCAAGGTTATTGTTGCTTGAAGCACCGTCTGTACCAAGTGCAACACGGACGCCCTCTTCCTTCATCTGGGGAACCGGAGCGATCCCGGAGGCAAGTTTTAGGTTGCTTACCGGATTATGTACCACTGTCACATCATGACTTTTAAGAATCTCTCTATCCTCTGCACCAAGCCAAACACCGTGTGCCGCAACACAAGGAAGGTCAAATAAACCGCAATGTTCCATCCACGCAGTGGGCGTCATTCCATGATCGCGAAGACAGTCTTCATGCTCGGTTTTGGTTTCTGCCAGGTGCGTATGAATCGATAGGCCGTGTTTTTTGCCAAACGCCACACAGGTTTTCAGGGTTTCTTCGCTGCAAGTATAGACCGCATGAGGAGAAATTGCAACCCTGAGTCTGCCGCTTCCCTCTGCTACAAGTCTGAGCAATTGCTCTGTCTTAGTCAGCTTCTTTTCCAGCACCGGGTCTGTGATTCCCTCACAAAGGACGCCCCGTATACCCAGCTCTTCCGCTGCCCGTGCAGTTTCTTCCTGAAAGAAATACATATCATGGAAGCAGGTGGTACCCGTTGCAAGCATCTCTTTTATCCCCCGCAAGCTACCCTCATACACCAGTTCAGGAGTCAGGGTATCCTCAAAGGGAAAGATTTTTTGAAACAGCCAATCCTGCAAATTCATATCATCGGCATAGCTTCGGAGCAGTGTCATTGCCGTATGCGTATGCGCATTGATAAGCCCCGGCATTGCCACCATTCCGGTAGCATCCATAACCTCATCAAAATCTCCATCGGGGCGATCGGTTCCCACATACGAAATCCGATTATTCTCTATCAGTATGCAGGCGTTTTCTATGACCTTGTTTTCATCACACATGGTGACTGCCGTCAAATGCTCCAGTAATATACTCATTCCTCATACCTCATATCTTCCGGTGTTTTATCCTTGATGCTATCATAATACCGCTTTGCTGTCTCTTTTGCAAGGCTCATATCCAGGTTTCGATAATTCCCGCATTCTATCTCGCTTTTACCCGGCATCTCTCCTTCATAATCTATGATGGAAAGAAGAACCTCTTTCACCAATGCCAAAGTATCTGCATGGTCATCATGCCGCATCAGGAGATAAAATCCCGTCTGGCATCCCATCGGACCGAAATAAATCACCTTATCAGAAAGTCTGGAATTACGCACCAGCGTCGCAAACATGTGCTCCAGCGAATGCATCTGTGCGTTAGAAAGCAAATCATCCTGATTGGGTTTTCTCATTCGCAAATCATAGGTCACCACATCACCATCTATACGCGAAAGGTAGATACCCTCCTCTATCTTTTTGTGGTTAACCGTAAAACTGGCAATTCTATTCAAAGTGTTTCAACCACCTTTAACAACAATTTTGCCATCGCCTCTGCTCCGTTTCGCTCTGCAGAAGCAATCACCGTTTTGTCAAAGCCTCCCTGCTTCATACCTGCTGCCATATTCGTCACGCAGGAAAGCGCCATGACTTCGATTCCGCAATGTACTGCCGCAATGACCTCCGGTACAGTGGACATACCCACAAGATCCGCACCAAGGGTACGGAGCATACGGATTTCTGCGGGCGTTTCAAACTGAGGACCGCCCATATAGGCATACACACCCTCAGGCAAGGTCATTCCTAGCTCCTCTGCCGCTCTTTGCGCGTGTTGGCGTAATTTTGGAGAATACGCCATGGTCATGTCAAAAAAGCGTTCGCCAAGCTCATCAGGATTTTTGCCACGGAGGGGACTTTCCAAATCAAACTTAATATGGTCACGGATTGCCACAACCTGACCGGGAAAATATTCCTCAAAGATGCCGCCGGAGGCATTGGTCAGCAAAAGAGTTTTGACCCCCAACGCATGCATCACATGCACCGGCAAGGCGATTTCCTGCATGGAATATCCCTCGTAATAGTGGCTTCTGCCTTGCATACACAAAACATCCTTGCCATAAAGAGAGCCAATCACAAGGTTTCCTTGATGAACGGTAGAAACCGGAAAACAGGGAATCTCACGATAGGGTATGATTATGGCTTCTTCAACACACTCTGCAATCGAACCAAGACCGGTGCCCAGAACCATCGCAACTTGGGGTTTGCGCGATGTCCGTGTACGGATAAATTCGGCCGATTCTTTGTACATCCTCATTCTCCTTTGTAAACATCCCGACGCATACCCCATGCGGAAGTATGCGTCTGACACATTTTCTTATTTAAAATACTGAACACCGGATTGGAAGATCTTCTGGTCTTTGTCACCCGGAATGTTTTTAAATACATCGTCCTTAAATCTCTCAGAGTGACCCATCTTACCAAGTATTCTTCCATCCTTACTGGTAATACCCTCAATTGCATAGTAAGAGCCATTGGGGTTATAGGGCATCTCATAGGTAGGATGGCCATCCATATCTACATACTGAGTGGCAATTTGTCCGTTTTTCTCCTTCTCGGCAATCACCTCAGGAGATGCAACAAACCGTCCTTCACCGTGAGATACTGCAATCTGGTGAATGTCGCCAAGATTTACACTGCTGAACCAAGGGGATTTCACAGAGGAAACACGAGTGGAAACAATCTGGGAAACATGGCGGCCAATGGTATTAAAGGTTAAGGTCGGACAGGTGTCGTCCACCTTACGGATTTCGCCATAGGGAACCAGTCCAAGTTTAATCAAAGCCTGGAAGCCGTTACAAATACCCAGCATCAAACCGTCACGCTTGTACAGAAGTTCCATCACTGCTTCTTTTACCTTTTCGTTTTCAAATGCCGCCTTGATGAATTTACCGGAACCATCCGGTTCGTCACCGCCGCTAAATCCACCGGGCAGCATAATAATCTGCGCCTGTTTGATGGAATCCACAAAACGGTTGACAGAGTCTTCAATATGTTCGGGCTTCAGGTTTTTAAACACCTGAATATCTGCAACACCGCCGGCGCGTTCAAACGCACGAGCAGAGTCATATTCGCAGTTGGTGCCCGGAAATGCCGGAATAAAGATTCTGGGCTTTGCAAAGGACTGTGCAGGCTTAATGTTAACCCTTTCTCCGTATGCAAAGGTTTTCATACCCACATCCTCAGCCTCTGCCCTGGTGGCAAAGACTTCTTCCAACGGTTTTTGCCATGCAGCAATCAAACTGTCTAAGGAAATGGTTTCGCCGGCAATCTTAATTTCAGAATTTTTGGTGGTATGGCCGATCTTTACTACATCTACCATGTCGTTCATAAATCCGGTTGCACCGGTTCCCTTAACTTCAACAATAACACTGCCATAGCAAGCCTTAAAGAGGTCATTTTTATCGCAGCAATCGTCAAACTCAAATCCAATTTTGTTACCAAAACCCATCTTGCAGACAGCTTCCATCACACCGCCAAAGCCAACTGCCCACGCAGATTGAATCATTCCAACCTTAGTATCGCAAATCATCTTGGCAAGCATATCATACAGAGCCTTAAGACTGTCAAAGTTAGGAATACCGTTTTGGTCATATTTGGGCTTAATCCAGAACACCAAATTATCTTCGCCCTTAAATTCGCCCGAGGTTGCAATCTTTGCAGAGATAGGAGCTACCGCAAAGGATACCAGAGTGGGGGGAACATCAATATCGTTAAAGGAGCCGGACATACTGTCCTTACCGCCAATCGCTGCAATTTCCAGTTCCTTCTGCGCATAGAATCCGCCAAGAAGTGCCGCCAGAGGTTTTCCCCAGCGGGTTTTGTCGGTTCCAAGTCTTTCAAAGTATTCCTGGAAGGTCAGATAGATATCCTTATAATTTGCGCCGGCACAGACTGCACGAGTCACAGAATCTACCACAGCGCAGACAGAACCAAGAAACGGGTTTGCCTTGGATATCTTAGGGTTATAGCCATAAGACATAACTGTTGCAGTATTGGTCTCCTTGTGAATGGTCGGGATTTTAGCGACCATATTTTGCTGCGGTGTCAGTTGATATTTACCGCCATAGGGCATAAAGACAGAACCTGCACCTATGGTGCTGTCAAAACGCTCAACCAATCCTTTTTGGGATGCAACATTTAAATTCTGCATTAAATCAAGAGTTTTTTCTTCCCAAGTATTGCCCTTAGGGGTGTTATCAAACAAACTCTCATCATAACTCAAAGCAGGAACAAATGCATCGTTGTGTTTCTCTGCTCCGTTGGTATTTAAGAAATCTCTGCTGATATCACAGATGGTTTTGCCTCTCCAATGCATGGTCAGACGGTTGGTATCTGTTACCTTGGCAACAATTACCGCATCCAGATTCTCCTTGTCCGCCTCCCGAATAAAGGTTTGTGCATCTTTTTCACGGACCACAACCGCCATACGCTCCTGTGATTCAGAAATCGCAAGTTCGGTGCCGTCAAGGCCTTCATACTTCTTGGGAACCTTGTCAAGGTCAATCACAAGTCCGTCAGCAAGCTCACCAATGGCAACCGAAACACCGCCGGCACCAAAGTCGTTACAACGACGAACCAGTGTGGTTACCTCCTTTTTGCGGAACAAACGCTGAAGTTTCCGCTCTACCGGAGCGTTACCCTTTTGCACCTCTGCGCCGCAACTTTCCAGAGAACTATCGTCATGGGCTTTGGAAGAACCGGTAGCACCACCGCAACCGTCACGGCCAGTCATGCCGCCGAGCAAAATAACTACATCGCCCGCCTCCGGAACCTCACGGATCACATTTTCTTTAGGCGCAGCTGCAATAACTGCACCGATTTCCATACGCTTTGCTACATAACCCTCATCATAAATCTCAGATACCTGACCGGTAGCCAATCCAATCTGGTTACCATAAGAACTGTAAC
>JAZOWR010000154.1:0-4382 GCA_045659345.1 Ructibacterium sp. | reverse complement strand
AGGCGTATTTCACATTGCGGAGCAATATTTCACGCCGTCAGGCATTTCACAAATCCGCAGGATTTATTTCATTGAAAAAACGACTTGTCGAAACAAGTCGTTTTTTTCTGGAAGAGCCGAATGGGTTAGATGCCACTTATGAAATGATTTCAAAGGTTACATTTGGGGTTTCTTCATGGACTTCCTGAAACACTTCGAGAATTTCCTTCATATATGGTTTCCACTCAGGAGAAACATTATCAAGCCCTTTAACAATTACATAAACATTTTCACGCCATGTATAACTCATGGCATCGTACAATGCATCCAAATTATTCCCCCATTCATAAGGAAAGGCAAATGCATTTTTCATCGCGTCGTAGATATCTACCCATGTTTTTGCTCCTGTAAAATCTAAAACTATTTTTCTCATCCTACTTATCCTCCCCTATTACCTCTATAAATGTATCGTAATGGTCATAGGTTGCAAAAATAAGTCCATCATTAGAAAATACCACTCTTTGTCTATTCCGGTAACCATTCGTATAATTTATATCAGCTTCATACCAAATCCTACCTTCCCTATCCGGAAGAACTTTATTCTTGTTTTTATAAACGCCTCCAAAAATCATATGATTGGGTGCTACTTTTGCTAAATTTCCTTTTAGATTATTCCATCCCATTTCATACGCTTCTGTCTTAGTTATGTAATAATCCGGCAACTCGTTTAGGTAGTACATCCACCAATCTGCAGCCACAGTTCTCATAAAGTTTAGGCTCCCCAATCCTCGCCAGCTCTTCATAAGAAAATATTTTGCTATTACGCCTAAAACATTCAAAGCAGGTCTTAGGCTTTATAAAAGTTCGCCATCTTACCCATTCTTTACTTTTTTGCATTTTATCACTCCTGTTTAAGTTTTTCACATCCGAATGTTTATGCTTTTATTATACTTAAATAAAAGTGACATAGCATGCCATACTTATGGTATAACATAATTTAATTCTATTATCAAAGGAAAAACCGAATGAATTAGAACTGGCATCTAAATCATTCGGTTTAACGCTGGTGCGGGCGACAGGACTTGAACCTGCACGGGGTTGCCACCAGAACCTAAATCTGGCGCGTCTGCCAATTCCGCCACGCCCGCAGACCTACGCATTATATCACGATTTTTGTGAAATGTCAAGGACTTCGGTTTAAATATGTTTGCGGAACCTCTCCCACCAGAATGGTTTCTGCTATGGGAATCTGTGTCACTATCTCCGTCTCTTCATAACTGAAAATTCCGGCAACTCTTGCGGGCACTCTGACAATTGCCATCAAATGATGTCTTGTTTGGTTGATGCCGGCTGAAGAAAACTCATCCTCAAATTCAACCGTAATGGCATTGGTTGCAAACACCCTGATGGGGATGCGCAATCCAAATCCGGTCATCAATGTATCCGAAAACAGCATTCCCACAGGAACTGTGGTTTCTACTACATCCAATTGGTCCAAATATGCCTGAATTTTAATTGCCAGCTCTGATTTAATGTGATTGACAGCAGTATAATCTGTAGTAACAGAAGACACTCTCCCCGAGGAATCCTTTTCCTCCTTTGTAAGCGGCGCTCTTCTTCCATTTTCGGTCATAACCTCATCAATTACTCGATGTACCTCTGTGGTTATAATGCCATTGAGTTTGGATATTGCCCCCTGCTGCGCTAGATGGCCGATACGCATCTCGATTCTGAAAAACCCCCAGCTACAAAGCATCAGCAAGATGCCAAGCCACAACCAACATACTCTGCGTCGATGCATCTTTGCTGATATTCGGTGGCGTTTGGGGCGTCGAAACCGATATTTGAGCTTTCGTTGCCAAATCATCATTCTTCTGCCCCCTTTCAATGATAGTGTATGCAATTTTCTCTGCCCGGTGCTTGTTTCCCAAACACAAAAACACCTGATGCAATTGCATCAGGCGTTTTGAATAAGCAAAACTTATTTAAGTTCAACTTTTGCGCCAACCTCTTCGAGCTTGGTCTTGATTTCTTCTGCTTCTTCTTTAGCAACAGCTTCTTTTACGGTCTTGGGAGCACCGACAACCAGAGCTTTTGCTTCTGCCAGACCCAGACCGGTGATCTCTCTAACAACTTTGATTACCTTAATCTTCTGAGCACCAGCGTCAGCCAGAACTACATCAAACTCACTCTTCTCTTCAGCAGCAGCACCGCCAGCAGCAGCTGCGCCTGCAACCATAACGGGAGCAGCAGCGGATACGCCAAACTCTTCTTCCAGAGCCTTAACCAGGTCATTTACTTCCAATAAGGTCAGTTCTTTGATTTCATCAAGAATCTTTGTGATATCAGCCATTTTAATATCCTCCATTTATTAAATAATTTCTTTGTTTTACGGCTATGCCGCAAGATTTAAATCAAATTTTACGCAATTATTCTGCGTCGGTTGCCTCTTCAGCAGCCGGTGCTTCTTCAGCGGGAGCTGCCTCTTCAGCAACCGGTGCTTCTTCAGCAACGGGAGCCTCTTCAGCCGGAGCTGCCTCTTCTTCTTTTGCTGCAGCCTGTCCGGGAACAGCCTCGTTATCAACAATAGCCTGCAGGGTTCTTGCCAATGCTCCAATCGGAGATTGCAGGGAGCCCAGCATCTTGGAGATGAGAACCTCTTTGGACGGAATAGCCGCATAGACCTTAACTTCCTCCAGGGAGATTACTTTACCATCCACAAAACCGCCTTTGAGTTCCAAAGCTTCGTTCTCTTTTGCGAATTCTACCAGAACCTTAGCCGGTGCTACAACATCGTCAGTGCTGGTTGCAATTGCAGTAGGTCCATGCAGGATGGGATCCAGTTCACCAAGACCTGCCTCATTGGCAGCAAAGCGAATCAGGTTGTTCTTCAGGACGGTATACTCTACGCCTGCCTCTCTCATTTTAACACGGAGAGCAGTATCCTGAGCCACGGTAAGTCCGCGGTAGTCTGCCAGAACACCAGCCTGGGCGTTCTGAAATCTTTCTGTAAGCTGTGCAACAATCGCCTTTTTACTCTCTAATACTTTTTGACTCGGCAATGTAACATCCTCCTTTCTGACATTTGATTCCGCCAGCATGAATAAAAATGCCCCTCGCAAACACAGCGAGGGACAAGAGCATACAAATGATTGTACTTATCATCCTCGGCAGGATTTACGGCATTGCCACCTGCTGTCTGCGGAATTATAAAAAATTATTTTTTTCAAACGAAATCGGATTAGTCAATCTTGTTGCTGTTGACCTTAATTCCGGGGCCCATGGTAGATGCAACGGTAACAGAACGCAGGTACTGACCTTTTGCAGCAGCCGGTTTTGCCTTTACGATTGCACCCATCAGTGCGTTGAAGTTGGTGCTCAACTTCTCAGCGCCAAAGGAAGCCTTACCAATGGGACAGTGGATAATATTGCTCTTATCCAGACGGTACTCAATCTTACCGGATTTGATTTCCTGGATTGCTTTTGCAACATCCGGAGTAACGGTGCCAGCTTTTGGGTTCGGCATCAGGCCCTTAGGACCGAGAACCTTACCCAGACGGCCGATAACGCCCATCATGTCGGGGCTGGCGATAACCACGTCGAACTCGAACCAGTTCTCCTGCTGGATCTTGGCAACCATGTCCTCAGCGCCAACGTAGTCGGCACCTGCAGCCTTGGCAGCATCAGCCTTGTCACCCTTTGCGAAAACGAGGGTGCGGACGGTCTTACCGGTACCGTTCGGCAGAACGACGGCACCGCGGACCTGCTGGTCAGCGTGACGGGAGTCAACGCCCAGACGGACGTGCAGCTCGATGGTTTCATCGAACTTTGCCTTAGAGGTCTGGCAAACCAGAGCCAGTGCCTCTGCGGGGTCATACATCTTGTTCTTTTCAAGCAGCTTTACGCTGTCGGAATATTTTTTGCCCATTTTAGCCATTGTTCTTTACCTCCTTAGTCCTCGACCACAACACCCATGGAACGGGCGGTGCCGGCGATCATGCTCATAGCGGTCTCAACAGAGGCAGCATTGAGGTCGGGCATCTTGGTCTCAGCGATCTTCTTAACCTGCTCGCGGGTGATGGTTGCAACCTTGGTCTTGTTCGGGGTGGCCGAACCGGACTCGATGCCTGCAGCCTTCTTGATCAGCACGGGAGCGGGAGGAGTCTTGGTGATAAAGGTGAAGGAACGGTCTGCGTAAACGGTGATGACAACGGGGATGATCAGGCCGATGTCATTCTTGGTGCGCTCGTTGAATTCTTTGGTGAAGTTGGGGATTGCAACGCCGTACTGACCGAGTGCGGGACCAACGGGGGGCTGGGGAGTAGCCTTACCTGCAGGAAGCTGCAGCTTGATATAACCAATAATCTTCTTTGCCATAATGAAAAATTACACCTCCAAATGTG
>JAZOWR010000153.1:0-3807 GCA_045659345.1 Ructibacterium sp. | reverse complement strand
AATACCTTCAGTTATCTGCATGATAAGCTTGTCATATCGCATATCGTTGTCCTTGATGGTCTGCAACTCATCGCCTGCAAACGGCAAGTCATTAAGGAAAGCTGCGGTAGACATCATGGCTGCATTCGTCATGTTCATGGTCTTAACCAACTCACCCATTCGAGGATTGCCCCAAATGGACATGGCAACCATGAGAGACACCGACTTGCCCATGCCAGTAGTTCCCCACAGATGGAAAACGAACGGAAGCACATTGCAGATGTTTATTAAAGGTGATGCAAACGAAGCTGCCATCAGTAGTCGCATTGGTAACGAGTTGTGGCGAAGTGGTGCTACATGATTGAGCCATGCATCATAGTCACCCTGTTGCGTAATGGCGTTGTATAGTTGATAGTTCTCCTGTTCGCCATCGAAGACTAACGATTCGTCATATGGCATGAAGCCCGGTGCATGGTCGCTCACCCATCCCATCGAAGAAGTCGATTGATAGCGTGGTATCACACTGGCATTAAGTTGCTCCATGTCAGCCATATACTGCACGAACTTGGATGCCGTATTGGATGTAACCGGGATGCCGTTATTAGCGAGGGACACAACCTTGGTCTTAGAATAGATGACATCCTTATCGCATACCAGAGTACGCTGTCTGCCACCATCAATGTAATGCAGTTCCACACGTTGCTGTCCTGTGAGGGAGTTCTCAAGGTAAGCAGCCGGAACAACTGGATTGGAGCAGATAGTCATAAGCTGTGGTAACTCGTCCTTCTTCTTAGGTGGGACATAGCAGTGAACGCCATTCTTGGTATCCATATGCCACTCGCCCATATTGAGTGGTGATCTGATGGCGAGTTTGTTCCAAATGTCCATCGGTACTTCTTGGGAGTAAACATTGGTACAATCCATAACTGCCTTATCAATCGTCCACTTGCGGTAATCGTCCCTGTTCCATTTATCCGGGCGATAGAGTGCCGATCTGCGGAAGATGCTGTCGATCTGCAAGGAATCCTTGCCTGTCCAGAACGCAAGCATATTACAAAGTGCTAAGTCGGCTGCCGAATGGTCGTTGTTGTAAGCTGACATATCGCCTGCAAACAGCTTGCGGAACGCATCCTGCTTGGAAGCCTTCTCGATGACTTCCTCATCGGTAAGCTTCTGGTTCTTAGGTGCATTACGGAGCATATATTTATCCAAAACCTTGAATATTTCGGATGTAGCCTCCTTAACCGGGAAGGAATGCAGGGTGTTACCTGTAATAGTCACGAATCGGTTCGTAATGCCTGTAGCGTAAATCTCGACACCATTGTGTGGATTCTTGATATAATACTTCTTGCGGTCAAAGTCGGAAATATCGGCTTTGCAGATAATGCGAAGTCCTTTTTTAGAAGGGGATAATTCGGTGTAACACTGCATGATTTCGCAGATGTCTGTTGCAAGGTCTGATAGTTCGTTGTTCACGATACACTTATCAATGTCAATAGCACAGAAGCCGTTGTCCACACGGATACCCACACCGTCAATATCGCCAGTGAGCAGGGATTCTTCAACGTAATCATAGTTAGTAAACGTACTCACATCATCCGACTTAGCGTGTTGCATATTGCGTAAGTTGATCGGCACTTTGGTTCGCTGCCCATTACGATCCTCGTACTTCCATCCGCACCAATTCGCTTCGTTAATAAGTTCCTGCGGTATCAAAATCTCACCTCCTTTCTATAAGTTATAAGCGATTGAAAATATAAATGTAATGCCATATCTAGTTCCCTTCCTAATCCCCGGAGGGATGTATAATTATGCATCTGTTAAATCTTGATTTAATCAAAACAGGATTTAACATTCACCGATTACCATACTTAATATCGTTGAGTGCAATCTGTGTCATACGGTCTTTGTATTCGGCTTCAAGCATCTTCTTGCGTTCTTCAGACCAATCTTGGTAATCCTTGCAGGTAGAATGGCACGTTGAAGAATGTTTAGTGCAATCCTTACATGGTGCTGATCTCATTAGTACCTCCCCACGGCAAATCATTCAATTCCGGCTTATTGACATCCTGCTCCACAGCCCATGCAATGTTCCAGAGTGCAGCTACCAAATGATTTTCGTCCTTATCTCCCCGAAGGTACTTGAACAGATGCCGTAAACCACTGTCAATCAGAGAGTGCTGCGGAATACCTTTGTCCACGTTTCTTTCGCCATACTTTAATGCTCCTGCTTCACAGTGCTTGCTTAATTCAATAATTGCTGTTACTGGGCAAAGATCGAGTCTTCCCCTGCCTTCGTGCATATCTCTCACCGCCCCTGTGGAGAATGCGGTTCTTTCACCACTATCCTTAATCATTCTCAAATTCCTCCAACCAATTTACTAATTCAATAAGCTTGTCAATAGCATCACAGGCTACGATGCAGGCTTCGTCAACCAACTCCTTGTTGTAAGCCCCTAATGTGTTTGGGTGTAAAATTCTCTTAGCTTCTTCCAGTGTCATTATATTTCCTCCTTACTTTCATACCATGCCATTGTTTTATGTCCACAGAACACGCATTGACAGCGTTCTAAGACAGCGTTACGATAGACTACCTCATCACTACTGTGGTTATAATTATCCGCTACCCGGAAACCATTGTCAGAAGCAATGATAATCGCATCCTCAAAAGTAGATTCATATAAATGCGGTACGAATAATCCAGTGCGTAACCATAATGGAATGGCTTTTATCCAACATCTTAAACGCTTCATAGTTTACTCCTTCACACGGATCACTCTCTGGTTCGTAGAACCTGCATACTTGTAACTTGGGCTTGCCAGTTCTTCTATGTACTGTCCGTCTACAACCACATCTATGTACTGCATTACTTCTAAGTCCTTAACATCTTCGTATGTATAGCCTGTATAGAGCCAAATATCCTTCTTAGGGAACTCTGCCTTGAAATCTCTAGCCAGTGTGGTAATAGCTTCCCTGTTAGCCGGGTGCAACGGATCACCACCGCTAAATGTGATTCCATCGATCCATGTTCTGTTAGCTGCTCTGAATAACTCTAATCTTGCTTCCCGGTCAAATGGCATTCCACCATTGACATCCCATGAGTAGAGATTCTGGCAGCCTTTGCAACGATGTTCACACCCTGCTACCCAAAGCACTGTTCTCATGCCTTCACCGTTGTTAAAACTTGTTAATGTAATTCCGTGATAGTTCATTCGTCCACCTCTTTTTCTGTAAATTCTTCGCACCAATCATTACCATCCATAAAATCTGAGATATGGTCGCTATTGGAATTGGTACAAACATAACCGTGCTGCTCATAATATCTTGAGTACTTACAGTTCCTGCATTTAATATCCATATTATTTCACCTTCTCGAATCTTCCGCAGTGACATACACCAACTGTCTGTTCCTTAAATTCTTTGCACATACACTTAGTATCATCATTCTTTACTACAGTGCATGGGCAGTGACCATTGTTCTGTTCCACAAGATGTCTAACATCCGGGTTTATTTCGATTATCTTCATGCTATCACTCCTTTTTTCATAATACTGGCAACCACCATTGTACTTAGGAACACCATATAACTCCGATGTGGTATCGCAATGCCCCTTGAATTTACAACTTCCGCATTTGCCCATATCCTCACTCCTTTACTTCTGATTTAAGCCATTGCAACCAAGCAGTATATCCACCTTGACTTCCGTGAATTTCTGTTTCATATAAAAACTCTGCCAGTTCTTCATCGTCCATTTCTCTGACTATATCTGCATATGACTTTGGTTTAAAATTATCTTTTGCATTATGTAAGCAATTACTGCAAGGTTC
>JAZOWR010000152.1:0-1162 GCA_045659345.1 Ructibacterium sp. | reverse complement strand
ACTTAAGCTCGTGCGCTGTAACGCTTTTTCTTTGTCCATGTAATTCTCTCCATTTAATGAATTTCTGTCTTAACTCGTCCAGCAGCTTCCGTGCATCACGGATAAGCTGCTCTATCCTGGCAAGGGCAGCGTTGATTTTGCGCCGTTCCTGGTTTTCTTTGATAACATCAAACACAATGCCACGCTCTAATGCTGCCCTGGCTTCAGGGCCTTCATGGAGCAACGGCACTCGGTTCGATTCTTGTTCATGGGTCGAACGGTTATCTATCTGGGATTCTCCCTGCAGATAACTGTTACAATAACTGACCCATGACCGTTTCAGCTCATGTAAAAACTGGCGGCTATTCCAAGGGTTGCTTTGCACGGTCTTTCGCTTCCATATCTTTTCTGTAACAACGCTGCCGTTTCTGTTTCGGGTGCGTATTTTCTGTTCTCCCGTCTTAGGGTCGATTTCTGGAATACGCTGCCCGTTTTCGTCCAAGGCAAATACTTTCTTTTCCCTTGCATCCCAGCTGCCATCTTTTTTGAATCCACGGTTAGTACACAGACAATGCAAATGCGGATTGCCCTCTTTCATATGGTAAGCCCAATCTACAACCATCCCAGTATCTACAAGATTTCTCTGTATAAACTCTCTGGCACGGGATATGGATTCTTCCCGTGTCCACTCTTTAGGCATAGCTATGATAAATTGTCTGGCAACATGACCGTTTGCATTGCGCTCTTTCGCTTGTACGGCGTTCCATAGCGTTTCTCTATCCTCGTAAGCAGCAGGGGCATATGATGGAAGTAGGATTTCGGAAAATACTACTTCTTCCTTATGCCGATATTGAAAAGT
Organism: Ructibacterium sp.; assembly: GCA_045659345.1. GTDB lineage: Bacteria > Bacillota > Clostridia > Monoglobales > Monoglobaceae > Ructibacterium. The sequence goes on along the minus strand of JAZOWR010000152.1, from coordinate 324 downwards.
CATGCCCAAAGAATCATCGTGGAGCTTTTGGGCTGCTTGATACGCTGCTGCTGCAACTGCACTTTTGCCGCTACTGGCTTTTATTATTTTGGCTCTTATAAATAGAAAAGCCATATTTCACCTCCCATGCTGCGGCAAAGTGCAAGCCGTCTGCAAGACTTCATCCAATGAAAAATTGGTGCTGTCCGCACAGGAATTTTGCCGCTGCAAAATCAATGTTTTATGTAATAAAATGTTGCTCCCATCTGGAAAGATTACTTCCAATGTAAAATTGGTGCTGTCTGCATAAGACCCTCAATGGAATTGCGACAAGAAATAGACGGG
>JAZOWR010000151.1:0-2786 GCA_045659345.1 Ructibacterium sp. | reverse complement strand
CCGCTTGGCCTCCGACTTAAGATGCCAAAGCATATATTCTACAGGTGCTTGTTGGTGCGCTTTAGGGTGGGGAGTTGATAAGGGAGCTTATCAAGGCGGGGAAACATTACCAACAGACAAATAAAAACAAAAAAGCAATTGCTAAAAAAGGAGAAATTCATAATGGAAACATTAGCATTCGTATTCCACATCCTTATGGCGAATTGGCAGAGAGCAATCACAGGGGGAATCATCGTGGCGTGCGCAGTCATCTTCATCATGGGAATTTTGAAAAAGGTGGTACTTGGCAAGATCAAGAACAAGCTGCTTCGCAAGGTTGTCCTTGCATTTTCGTCACTTGCCCTGACATTCCCTGCCACAGCGTTATATTTTGTCGGTGACAATATTTCATTCAGATGGTATTGGTATGCTTGTGCGCTGATGTGTGTTCTTACCATCATCACATATTGGCTGTATGAAAACACCGGGCTTCGTGACTTAATTGCTCTGATCGGTCAAAAGACCGTAGGCAAATATGCAACAGTCCTTGTAGCCGCTTTGGCAGTAGCAGCTGAAAATAATGATACCAAGAACAAGCTGACTATGACCACCGAGGAACTGAAGGACGTGGTGAAAACCGAAATAAAGAAACAGTATAAAGAAGACCCTGATCTCAAAAACATATAAAGGAGAAACAAAAATGCTTAAATTTGTAGTAACTGTTCAGGACGATGTATGCCGTGCCAATGGCAAAGACCCTAACGCCACCGAGCTTCTTAAAGGAGCGGCTACATACGGTAAGGTTGAGATGTATGATGACTGCGTTGCAGAAGTCAAGAAGGAATATCAGAAAATCATTGACAATCTTGGTGCGCTTAACGAAGCAATCAAGGAGCAGAACCTTACCGCCGAGGAAATTGCGATAGTCAATGCTTACAGAACACAGCGTGCTATTGCAGTTAAGGGCTACATCGAAGAGAACGAGAAATTAACTCAGACTCTCGAAGAGGTCAAGACGGAGCATGAAAGGACTATCGAGATTATCGCAAATGTGATAAACAAGAAGTAATCCGGCAAGCACAATTCAATAGAAAGGGGCAGTCCTGCGGGACTGCCTTTTTCCTTTTATGCCGAAATTGAAATAATTGCGGCAAAGATTATCAGTACAGTGAGAATGTTTGACAGGAAAAATTCACTTTTGGAAGGGACAGATGAAAAATGACAATCAAGGCATATTCAAAAGCGAAAGACGGCAACAAAAAACTATCCACGAACTTCAAAGTAAAGGAATTCGCCTGCACCGATGGGAGCGATCCAATCTTCATTGATTCCGAGCTGGTGACAGTGCTGCAGAACATCCGCACCCACTTCGGCAAAGCCGTGACAATCACATCAGCCTACCGCACACCAACAAAGAACAAAGCTGTTGGCGGGGAAACATACAGCCAGCACCTATACGGCAGAGCGGCTGACATCAAGGTCAAGGGGGTTGCACCGAAGACGGTTGCAACTTATGCAGAAAAGCTCCTGCCGAAGAAGGGCGGTATCGGGACATACAGCACCTTCACACACATTGACGTGCGCAGCACAAAATCTCGTTGGAAAGGATAAGCACCACGGGGCGCAAATTCATTCGGTGGGTAAACGGAAGGGTAAAAAAGAAAACGCAACACAGGCGAAATTTGGGGCATTAGAAAAGGACGGGTATTACCCGTCCTTTTTTGTTTCAATCGACAAAGGTCTTTCGCACCGCATCCCAGATGCCGAAATATTCATCATCGATATAAACTGCCATTCTCCAATCAGCTACGGAGTGACAAGTCATATGACCGCTGACACCCAACGCCCTAAGCGCCGTCAGCAAATCATCTTGCCACCGTGCCGTCATATCCTTGCGGATCAGATCTTTGATGTAGGTCTGCTTCTTGGGCTGCTTTTCCACCTGCTCGATCAGGGCAGCTTCCGATGGATAGAAGTCGAGGAAAATCCGCTTCTGCGGCTTCAACTTATTAGAACTCATAGCGCACTCCTTTCCGCCGTCAATCTGCTGTTGAAAAACCATAGTACTCGTCATCGGGGTAAGCATAATCATCGCTTTCCCAATACTCCGAGAACAAGCAATCAGCACATCTCGCCGCATCCTCTTCGGAATAACCCAGCTCAATCAAATCGTTGATGTAATCCAAAATATTCATATCCAAACCTTTCCCCGGACTTGTGACCGGACGGCTTGCGCCGTGTGCATTACCACCGCCGGAGCGGTGTCACTCTGCAATTAAAAGTGTTAGACATTGAATGAATAATCACTGCACTCGTCCTCGTCAAAGTGGGAAACATAGCAATCTAATTCATCTTTGCCATTGTATCGCTTTTTGAAATTTTTAATACAATTAACCGCCTCCCTTTTTGTTGTAAATTCCTCCAGCAAAAGAGGATCTCCGTAGCCATATTTAATCCATACATTTGCTTGATAAAACGGCTTACCAAGTTCATAACCTTTCATTGTAGCGGTTTCCTTTCTTTATGTTGCGTAGTGTCATTAAGGGCAGTTTTAACCGCTGCCCTATCCGGACTGATTATCTGCTTACCAGCTTAACAGTAAGACAACCAACGCCACCGTATGAGCCATGGCTGTAAAAGTTGCCGAGAACCTTTATTGCTTCATCGTCAGCAGGCTCAACATCAAAGCTGATTGATTTTTCGTTGGGGTACCATTCGTTTGCGGGTGCGGGGGTTTCGGTTACCTTGGTAACTCTGAGGTTTGCTCCGTGGGAACAGATTACATCGTTCTTCTGAATTTCATCATA
>JAZOWR010000150.1:0-3935 GCA_045659345.1 Ructibacterium sp. | reverse complement strand
AACGGGAAATTGCAAGAGAAACTCTGGAGGTTTATGCACCTTTGGCGCACCGCCTTGGTATGTCTAAAATCAAGTGGGAGCTGGAGGACCTGGCTCTTCGCTATATTGACCCCATCGGCTACTATGAAATTGTCGATAAAATTGCGCAAAAACGCGAAGAACGAGATCAATATATTCAGGATATTATTCAAATTCTCTCCGAAAAGCTTAGTTCCCTGAACATTCAAGCACACATCGAAGGTCGTGCCAAACATTTTTACAGTATCTATCGCAAGATGTTTATGCAAAACAAGGGCATTGACGAGCTGTATGACCTTTTTGCCGTCCGCGTCATTGTAGACTCTGTGGCAGACTGTTATTCGGTGTTGGGTATGGTGCATGAGCTATACAAACCCATCCCCGGCAGATTCAAAGACTACATTGCAATGCCCAAGCCCAACATGTATCAATCCCTGCACTCTACCTTAATCGGCCCCAACGGCACTCCCTTTGAAATACAGATTCGCACTTGGGAAATGCACCATACTGCAGAAAACGGAATTGCTGCCCATTGGAAGTACAAAGAAGGAAAAGTCGGCGCATCCGATATGGACAGTAAGCTAGAATGGATTAAGCAGCTTCTGGAAATCCAAAAAGACATGACCAATGCTGAGGACTTTATGCAGACCTTAAAGATTGATATGTTCAGCGATGAAGTCTTTGTCTTTACTCCCAAAGGCGATGTCATATCCCTGCCGGTAGGAGCAACTCCTATCGACTTTGCCTACGCCATTCACAGTGCAGTCGGCAATCGCATGAGTGGGGCCAAGGTCAACGGTAAAATTGTGACGCTGGATTCTAAGCTGGAAAACGGCGACATTATCGAAATCATTACCTCGGGTGCCAACCAGGGTCCTCATCTGGACTGGATTAAGATTTGTAAAACCTCTCAGGCACGCAATAAGATTAACCAATGGTTCAAGAAGATTAATCGTGATGAGAACCTGGAAAAAGGCAAGGAGTTTTTGGAAAAGTCCCTCAGGCAACAGGGAATCCCTCTTGCCTTTTTGGACGACAAGCCTTTTGTTAACAGTATTTTACGCAAATACGGCTTTAACAATCTTGAGGATATGTATGCTGCTATCGGCTACGGCAGCACCAACGCCACACGATTTGTGACCCGTTTTAAAACAGAATGCCAGAAGCAGCTTATGGAGGAAAAGGAACTTTCCCCCGAGGAACTGATTCCTATGGTTGTCAAAACCACCTCGAAACCCAATGCCAGCGGCGTCATTGTTGCCGGACTTGATAACTGCCTAATTCGATTCTCCCATTGTTGCAATCCGGTTCCCGGAGATAAAATCATCGGTTATGTGACTCGTGGCAGAGGCGTAGCAATCCACCGTGCTGACTGTATTAATATGTTGCATGCACAATCCAATGCCGAGGAAATGAGTCGGTTTGTACCGGTTCGTTGGGCAGAAGAAACATCCAGCACCTTTAAGACAACTCTGTATGTCACCGCCAATGACCGGAGCAACCTGCTTCTCGATATTATGATGGCGGTATCCGAATTGAATATCCGCACCACCAATGTCAATGCCCGCACCGGGAAAAATAATCTGGCTATTATTGAATTAACCCTAGAAATTTCTGATACACAGCAGCTTGACTATATCATCAAAAAACTTAAGCCTGTGGACGGCGTCCTTTCGGTTGCCCGCCGCAGACAGTAAAGGAGCTTGTTATGAAACTGCATACTCTGGTTTTAGGCGGTCTTAGTACCAACTGTTATATTCTTGCAGACGAAACGACTCACGATGCCATTGTAGTAGATGTACCTGACAACGCCAGCGCCATTCTCTCTTTGTTAAAAACGCAGAACTACAATCTAAGCGGCATTGTCTTGACCCATGCTCACTTTGATCATATTTTGGCACTTGCTGAATTGAAAGCAGCCACCGATGCTCCCTTAATGGTACACCAAAACGGCCCCACCTTTTTAAATGACAACGCGAACAACCTTTGCCATTATGTAGGAATTGACTTGTCACCCGTTTTACCTGACCGCCTTCTCAATGACGGTGATACCATTATCGTAGGTGAACATACACTGACGGTTTTATATACCCCCGGGCATACCTCAGACTGTATCTGCCTATACGGTGACGGAATTTTAATCAGCGGCGACACTCTGTTTCAGGGCAGTGTCGGACGAACCGACCATCCTACCGGAAGTCTGCCACAGGAGATTGCATCGATTCAGGAAAAGCTGATGTCCCTTCCCGATGAAACCTTGGTCTATCCGGGGCACGGACCTGCTACCACCATCGGTAAAGAAAGACGGAGGAATCCATATCTGCAATGAGAGAAGAAATCTATCGTCCGTGGGGGATTCTAAACGGAATCCGTCCGGCAAAAATTGCGACCTCCCTCCTCCTTGAGGGAAAAGGCAAAGAAGAAATACTGAATCATTTTATTACCGCTTGCGAAACCACACGGGAAAAGGCAGAGCTTGCCTATGAGGTTGCTCTGCGGGAGTTTCAGGTACAAGAAAAAATGTACCCGGACGGAGTGAGCATCTATATTGGCATTCCCTTTTGTCCCACCCGCTGTCTTTATTGCTCTTTTGTCACTTGCGGAACCCGTCAGGCGGCAAAACTGATTCCTGATTATGTAGAGGCTTTAAAAAAAGAAATTGCCTATGTGGGAAACCTTATCTCTAAAAACCATCGGAAAATTGAAACGGTGTATATTGGCGGAGGGACCCCCACCACTCTGTCTGCAGACCAGCTGCATATCATAATTTCTCAGATGGAGGAATCCTTTGATCTGTCATTCTGCAAAGAATTCACCGTTGAGGCAGGACGCCCCGATACCATAAGCCAAGAGAAACTGAAAACCCTGAGGCGTCACCATGTGGATCGCATCAGCATCAACCCGCAAACCATGAACCAAGAAACTCTGCGGCTGATTGGCAGAGCGCACACACCGGAACAAATCCGCGAAGCCATGTTTATGGCAAGGGATGCAGGCTTCACTTGCATCAATATGGATGTCATTGCGGGACTGCCCGGAGAATCGTTTGACGACTTTAGGTATACTCTGGAAGAGGTGGAAAAACTCTCGCCGGAAAATACAACCGTACATACCATGAGCATCAAACGCTCTTCCAGGCTTCATGAATATCTGAAAGACTATCAACTTACCACGCCGGAAGTTGCAGCAAAGATGGTTGATTTTTCTCAAGACTTTTTAAAGACAACCGGAAAACACCCCTACTACATGTATCGCCAGAAAAACCAACTAGGGAATCTGGAGAATGTGGGATTTTCCAAAGAGGGCTGCGACAACCTTTATAACATTTATATTATGGAGGAAATTCAGACCATTTTAGCACTTGGCTGCGGCGGAGTTACCAAGACGGTGAACCGAAAAAACAACCGAATTGAACGGATTTTTAATGTAAAAGAACCCCAGGATTACCTTCTCCGCCTTGATGAAATGCTGGAGAGAAAAAAAGAGGTCTTTGCCATAGAACAACAATAAAAAACCATCCAACCGGATGGTTTTTTATTTTATAAAGTATTGTTTTGCCGTATCTATGTCCCGGTCTAACTGGTTTTTCAATGCGTCCAGACACGAAAACTCGGTAATATCCCTTAGGTACTCATAAAAGGCAACCTCTATCTCCTGCTCATACAAATCCCCCTGATAGTCTAACAGATGGGTTTCTACCCAAGGCGTTGAGTCAGTCACGGTGGGTCTTGCACCTACATTGGTAATGGAGGGATACCAGACATCCCCAACCCGGGTTTTGGTTAGATAAACTCCAAATTTGGGGAAAAGCAACCCCTGACGGTATGCCAGATTGGCGGTGGGCACTCCTATGGTTCTACCCACCTGATTGCCGGCAACCACACTGCCGCAAAAGGTAAATTGCCGACCCAGACATC
>JAZOWR010000149.1:0-1735 GCA_045659345.1 Ructibacterium sp. | reverse complement strand
TAGCGTCAGGCATTATTAGTCTGATGAACTGTCATAAAAAAACACCACCCGTTTGGGTGGTGTTTTTTTGGTTGCGGAGGCAGGACTCAGACTTATCTCCCTAAGAATTAACTGGAAAACTTCGGTGGATTTACAGGATTTCCTGCAAAAGTGTTGGGGCCGGGATCAGACATGGAAAAGTACATCTTCGCCGCCTTGGTGGTACCAAAATGCTGATTGGAGCCGGAATTCTGCCCCTCGTTAAAGGCATCCCGGAACATTTGGTTGTGTGCCTCCTCCCGGTTCAGCAAGAAATCGATTGTCTCGCGTACCTTCTTATCGTTAATCTGCCGGTACAGGTATTCATAAACCACCTTTGCTCGTTGCTCCGAGGCAATGTTGCTTAAAAGATCTGCACACAGATCACCGGTTACTGTCACATAGTCCCCTGTCCAGGAATAGCCGGACGCATTAATCAGCCCCGGGTTCAGTCCAAGAATCACATGACTCTGGATTTCACCGCTGGGCACCTGCGCCGCATCCACATTGTGACCGTTGAGCAGATTGATGGTTTGGGCAACCATTTCCATATGCCCCAGTTCTTCTGCGGCAATATCCAGGAACAGATCCTTAATTTTGGGGTCTTTGATGCGGAAACTTTGAGACATATACTGCATCGCTGCTTTAAGTTCGCCATTGCCTCCTCCCAGCTGTTCCTGCAAAAGCGCTGCATACTGCGGATTGGGACGCTCGATGCCTACCGGATGAAATAACTGCTTTTCGTGCTTAAACAAGCACACCACTCCCTTCACTGTGATATGCTTATTTTTCCAATTTTTCCCGCAGAATATACCCAGCTGCCTGAATTTTGCCGCAAAGATGGACAGATACATAACAATTAACACCAACCTTACCCCCGCGTTGGCGTCAAAATTGGTGTCAAATAAGTTTTGATATACTGCAAAACGTCTGAAAAAAGGTAAAAAAGCACCGGATTTCATAAAGAAATCCGGTGTTGCATAGTTGTAGGAATTAGATGGTTCGATAGAGTACTGTAACTCGTGTAATGATATCGCGTAAGCGATCTTCTCCCACCATATATTCCAATATTTCGTCTGCGGTTTTTCTTTGCATTTCTGTATCTTGACGGCGACTATGGGAAATCGCAATCATTCCATTATAGTGAGTTACGCTATACGTAATGCCTTTCCAGATAAATTCTGTTTCACCATGATACCGCATACAGGTTTTAAAATCACTAATCGTTACAAAACGGTTTTGTTCAGCTGTATTTGTAGGAATACTCGTATTCTTCATGTAGCTCATAACTCCATATTGTTTAAATTCGGGTGCACCATTAGGGTAATTGATAGGCGGCTGAGGGTCTGGATACCCCGGAGGATCTATCCACTCAATCTTGTGGTCGTGTGGGTTGGTGTGCGCCCATGGTTTTCCATGATCTGTGTTGTGGCGTTCCATCTCCGCACGTCCATCGGAACCGATTTTCGTTTGAAATACTTCTCCGTTCTTCATGGTGGTTGTGTTGATGCTTCCGGGCTCTCCGAGATAACGCTGATCCTCAGGCTTGTTTGGACTTGGTTTCCAATCACCGCCGTAGGCACTCCCACCGCCCTTAGTGCAATCAGATGGAACGGAATATAACCTCTACTTGTGTAATAATATCACGCAAGCGGTCGTCACCAATCATACATTCCAATGCATCATCGGACGAATCAAATGCTCGCTGCGAGGCTTT
>JAZOWR010000148.1:0-9358 GCA_045659345.1 Ructibacterium sp. | reverse complement strand
TGGAGAGGTGTCCGAGTGGTTTAAGGAGCTAGTCTTGAAAACTAGTGATGCGAAAGCACCCAGAGTTCGAATCTCTGCCTCTCCGCCACTTTTCTTTTTATAATTTAATATTTTTCAAATTCGGAGAAGTACTCAAGTTGGCCGAAGAGGCGCCCCTGCTAAGGGTGTAGGTCGTGAAAGCGGCGCGAGGGTTCAAATCCCTCCTTCTCCGCCAAGCAGAAAAGCAAGTCACATCGATGGCTTGCTTTTTTCTTGTATATTTGGTACAATAACTGTAAAAACCAAACATGGAGGTTTTTTAATGTTTAATGCAGAAAAGATAAAAAATGAATGTATTGCGTGGATTCGGGATTTTTTTGAGAAGAACGGCAAAGATTGCAATGCAGTTGTGGGTATCTCCGGCGGGAAAGACAGTTCTGTTGCTGCAGCGTTATGTGTAGCGGCTCTTGGCAAAGAACGGGTCATTGGCGTATTGATGCCCCAAGGCGAGCAGCACGATATCGATATGGCATATCTGCTTGTAAATCATTTGGGAATCAGGCATTATACGGTTAACATCAAGGACGCAGTAGATGCTGTTTTGAACAATATGCCGTCTGACCTGAAGACTACCGCTCAATCGGTGCAAAACCTACCGCCGAGAATACGGATGTCTACCCTGTATGCGATTTCTCAAAGCTGCAACGGCAGAGTTTGTAATACCTGCAATCTCTCGGAGGATTGGGTGGGATATTCCACCCGATACGGGGATTCCGTTGGTGATTTTTCTCCTATGTCCCATCTCACGGTTACCGAGGTGAAGGAAATCGGTCATCAATTGGGTCTGCCAAAAGAGCTGGTTGAGAAAACACCGATTGACGGCTTATGTGGTAAAACCGATGAGGAAAATCTTGGTTTTACCTATGCAGAGCTTGACGCCTATATTCGAACCGGCATCATTGCAGACCATGACAAAAAGGAACTGATTGACCGCAAGCACAAAATGAATCTGTTTAAGCTGGAGCTCATGCCCGCCTTCAAACCGAACCTTTAAGCAGCTCGATTTCTCTGTTTCATTTATACTCAGAAAACAAAGACAGAACCTAGGTTCTGTCTTTGTTTTTTTATTGAGCTGATTTTTTGAGGTCCTGGTTCCGAATTTCTACGCGTCTTACCTTTCCGCTGATGGTTTTGGGAAGTTCGTCTACAAACTCCACAATTCTTGGGTATTTATACGGTGCGGTATGGGTCTTGACATAATCCTGAATCTCTTTCTTAAGTTCATCCGTGCCGTCAGTTCCTTTGGTGAGCACAATCGTTGCCTTGACAATCTGACCGCGAACCTCATCAGGAACCGGTGTGATTGCACATTCCAGCACATAAGGAAGCTCCATAATAACACTCTCAATTTCAAAAGGCCCAATACGGTATCCGGAAGATTTGATAACATCATCGATACGGCCTACATACCATAGGTACCCGTCTTCATCCATGCTCGCCTGATCACCGGTGTGATAGTAGCCGTCATACCAGACCTCATTGGTCTTTTCTTCATCCAGATAGTACCCTGTAAAGAGTCCGCAGGGCACGCCATCCTTAGTGCGGATGCAGATTTCACCAGTATCTCCGGTTTTACACTCGTTGCCGTCAACATCGAGAATCACAACATCATAAAGCGGACTTGGTCTTCCCATGGATCCGATTTTCGGAGTGGAGCCGACAAAATTAGCAACCGAAAGCGTTGTTTCTGTCTGTCCAAATCCCTCCATAATGGTAAGTCCGGTTGCCTTTTTAAACTGGTTAAATACCTCAGGATTCAAGGCCTCTCCTGCTGTTGTTGCATATTCAATAGAAGACAAATCATACTTTGACAAATCTTCCTTGATGAAGAATCTATACATAGTTGGCGGGGCACAAAATGTTGTGATGTTATACTTCTTAAACAGAGGAAGAATATCCTCCGGATGAAATCTGTCAAAATCATAGGTAAATATGCCCGCCTCACAGAGCCACTGCCCATAGAGTTTGCCCCAGAGCGCCTTACCCCAACCGGTATCAGAGATGGTAAAATGAAGTCCATCGGGGTTTACATTATGCCAATACTTTGCAGTGGGATAATGCCCTAACGCATATCTGTACGAATGGGTAGCAATACGGGGATAGCCTGTTGTTCCTGATGTGAAAAGCATGAGCATCGGATCGTTTCCGCAGGGGGTATTCTCTGTACGGTTATAGCGCGTGCTAAAACGCTCCATTTCAACCTCAAAGTCGTTCCAACCATCCTTTTTACCGCCAACCAATACCTTTATCATTTCCGGGAATTCTGCAGCAGCTTTTTCCGCTTCGGTTGCCACATCCCCATCGGCAGTACACACAATCGCCTTCACCTTTGCCGCCTTGTATCGATAGGAAAAATCGTGCTCTACCAACTGATTGGTTGCAGGAATTGCAATGGCACCAATCTTATGCAGGGCAAGCATGCAGAACCAGAACTGGTAATGTCGCTTTAAGACCAGCATCACGGTATCCCCTTTTTTAATTCCAAGAGATTCAAAGTAATTCGCCGTTTTGGCTGAATACTTTTTCATGTCATTAAAGGTAAATCTGCGATCTGATTTATCATTAGCAACCCACATCATAGCGAGCTTGTCGGGGTCTTTTTCAGCGATTGCATCCACACAATCAAACGCAAAGTTGAACTTGTCGTCATTTTTAAAGCTGATACCGTTAAACACGCCGTTTTCGTCATAAGATGTTTCTACAAAATTATCTGCAACTGAGGCCTTTGCTCTGCTCTCGGCGACTGCGGTTTTTGCGGCAATAAACGGAGCTTCAGGATATTCTTCATTGACTTGTCCATCCCGAGGATTCAATACAACTGCATGGAATTCACAGCCCTCCTCGCTGACGGCAATCATTCCATGAGGAATGGTACTGTTGTAAAAAATGGAGTCGCCTTCCTGCAAAACCTCCACATGGTTTCCTATCTGAACCTTAAGAGATCCCTTTATGATAACATCAAATTCCTGTCCCTTATGGGAGCTAAGCTTAATGGGTGCATTCTGTTCTTCTGGCAAATACGGAAATTTTACCAAAAACGGTTCTGCAAGCTTGCCTCTAAACTTAGGCGCAAGGTTATTATAAACAACGCCTTGCTTCTTCACAATCTTGAGGCCTTCTCCCTTTCTGGTAATTGCAAATGAAGTCAGCGTTGTGCTGGTTCCGTCTAAAAGATCAACCACTTCTACCCCGCAGGCCTTTGCGCATTTATAGATAAAGGTAAAGCTAAAATCAGTTTCTCCCTCTTCCAGAATTCTGTAATCCTCCACCGAAACACCGGTGAGTTTTGCAAGTTCCTCCGGAGAATAGCCTTTTGCCTCACGCAGGTCTTTGATTCTGCCTGCAACTTCTTTTAAATTGTACTCCATCTTATTTGCTCCTTTCTATTGCTTTTATGCAACATTGGGATTTGAATAAAACAAAAACCCGTCTCAAAGTAAAGCTTTGAGACGAGTTATAACACCCGCGGTACCACTCAAATTGCGAAAAATTCGCCACTTACCGGACTCTAACAAGCCCTTTGCTTTTACGCAGCATTACGGAAGGAGTCTACTTGCCAAAGGCTTTCGGTCCCCCAACTCAGAAGTGATGGGTCATATGGAATGCTTTACCATTGGCTCGCAGCAACCGCCAACTCTCTCAAGGCTCTGTATTCCGACCGTCTTCGTCATAGTCATTATTGTGATATTCAAATTTAAAATGTATTATACTCCTATTATCAAAGAATGTCAATAGTTTTTTAGAAATTTTCCCTATTTGCTATAGTTTGCAAATATCTGCATTGGTAATCAGGTGAAATCCTGCCGCCTCAAGCGCCGCCTCGGCAATGGCATTATCTTCAACTCTTAAGACAACATAGGCATGCTTCTCGGTGCGCGTCATGAACGCATACAGATATTCCATATTGATAGCCGCCTTGTCCAAGACATCCAGCGCCGCCGTCAGTTTTCCGGGTTCATCGCCGATTTTTACGCCGACAACATCAATCATCTTAATTAGATAACCGGCATCCCTGAGCGCCTTCTCGGCAACCTCTTCATCATTGACAATCAAGCGAAGAATTCCAAAATCCTCTGTCTCTGCAATGGAAAGTGCGCGAAGATTGACATTATTTTGGGCAAGGATCTCGGTAACCTCTGCCAATGCTCCCTGCCGATTCTGAACAAAAACCGTTAACTGTTTAATTGCCATTTGAAAAACTCCTTTCCAAAATTAAACTAATTTTCGTTTATCAATCACGCGAACCGCTTTGCCCTCACTGCGCACAATACTCTTAGGTGCAACAAGGTGAACGCTAGGATTGATGCCAAGCATCGTTTTCATCGCATTGGCAAGAGTTTTTTCCATCGCAAGCACATCGCTAACCTTATCTGTAAATTGGTCAGGATTCATCTCCACATTCACTTCAAAGGTATCGGTATTGTTTGCTCTGTCAACCACGATCTGATAGTTGGGCTGGTATCCCTCGTTTAACAGAACTGTTTCAATCTGGCTTGGGAAGACATTCACGCCACGGATAATCAGCATATCATCGGTTCTGCCCATGGGCTTTGCCATCTTAATCAGTGTTCGTCCGCAGGAACATTTCTTGCGGGAAAGCACACAGATATCACGGGTACGATAACGAAGCAGAGGAAATGCCTCTTTGTCAAGCGCAGTAAATACCAGCTCACCCTTTTCACCCTCGGGTAGAACCTCTCCCGTATCCGGGTCAATAATCTCTGCCAGAAAGTGGTCTTCATTGATATGCATACCCGTCTGCTCGCAACATTCAAAGGAAACTCCGGGGCCTGATGTTTCGGTCAGTCCATAGATATCGTACGCCTTGATACCAAGGGTTTCTTCAATATTGTGACGCATCTCCTCAGTCCACGGTTCTGCGCCAAAGATACCGGCCTTAAGCGGTATATCCTCCGGCTTATAGCCCTGCTCCTTTAATGTTTCGCCGATGTAGGCGGCATATGAGGGTGTACAGCAAAGAATGGTTGCGCCAAGATCAGTCATAAACTGAATCTGCCGTTCTGTGTTACCTGAGGACATCGGCAGGGTCAAACAACCTACCCGATGAGAACCGCCGTTAAGTCCGGCACCACCGGTAAAAAGTCCGTAGCCATACGCAACCTGACACACATCTTTTTTAGTTCCGCCCGCAGCAACAATCGCACGGGCACAGCAGTCTTCCCACAGGTCAATATCCTTTTGGGTGTAAAAGGCGACCACACGGCGTCCGGTAGTACCGGAGGTGGACTGAATACGAACGCAATCCTCTAACGGCTTTGCAAGAAGGCCATAGGGATAGGCATCCCGCAAATCTGCTTTGGTAAGAAAAGGTAAAAGGTGTAGGTCTTCAATCCCGTGAATATCTTCAGGTTTAACTCCCTTCTCATCCATAAGATTTCGATAATAGGGAACATTTTCATAGACATGCTTTACCTGTTTGACCAGTTTTTCTGACTGAAGCTTTTTCATCTCTTCAACCGACATGGTCTCAATCTCTTTTTGATAATACTGTTGCTCCATCTCGCCTCTTCCTTTCTATGACTACCTTATGGACATTCACGCTTAGATTTCTATCGTCCAGCCGTATTTATCTTCCAGTTTACCCCACTGGATACCGGTAAGGAGATCATAGAGTCTCTGGGTAACTTCGCCAATCTGGTTGTTGTTTACTTCATATTCAACGCCATCATAAAAGAGTTTACCGATAGGGGAAACAACAGCTGCAGTACCGCAACCCCATGCTTCTTCCAGTTTACCTGCCTTGAGTGCCTCAACCAGCTCATCAATACTGAGCAAGCGTTCACTTACTTTATAACCCTCGTTACGCAGAACCTCCAGACAAGATTTTCTGGTAATACCGGGCAAAATAGAACCGGAAAGCTCAGGCGTTACAATCTCGCCGTCAATTTTAAACATAACATTCATTGCGCCGACTTCTTCGATGTACTTTCTGTGAATACCGTCCAGCCACAGAACTTGGGTGTATCCCTTCTTCTCAGCATTCTCGCCGGCTCTGTTTGCAGCTGCATAGTTACCGCCGCACTTGGTATAACCGGTTCCTCCCTTGACCGCGCGAACATCGTCCTTTTCAATCATAATTTTAACAGGATTGATGCCCTCCGGATAATAGCTGCCACTGGGAGAAAGAATGATAATAAAGGTTGCTTTTTTAATGGAATGTACACCAAGGCTTTCGTCGTTTCCAAAAAGGAACGGTCTGATATACAAAGATTCGCCAAATTTACTGGGAACCCATTGCTCGTCAACCTTAACCAGCTCCTTAACAGCCTCTACGAATATGTCCTCGTCAATCAAGGGCAAACGCAATCTTTCAGCAGAGCTGTTCATTCTCTTTGCGTTTTCATAAGGTCTAAAGAGCTGAACCTTGCCATCCTGGCGTCTGTATGCTTTTAAACCCTCGAAAATCTCCGCACCGTAGTGGAATACGGTCGCAGCAGGATGAAGAGACAATCTGCCAAAGGGTTCGATTCTGGCATTGCTCCAACCGATTTCTCTGTCATAATCCATCAGAAACATATGGTCGGTAAAATGCTTGCCAAATCCAAGATTCTCGGTCGGAATTGTTTTTGGGGATGTTGTTTTGGTAATTGTAATATTCATAATCACACACTCCAGATTTTTATTTTTCAATGCGCATTTACACATTTTCTGTTTTATATTTGTTATTTTACCTAATATCAAAAGAAAAGTCAATGATGCCTGCCGACTCTTTTCCTAAATCTTCAAAATTTTTGCCGCATTTTGATAAAAAATCAGTTCCCGCTCCTCCTGCGTCAACGACATTTTATCAAAAAAGCTCAGTTCATCCTTAAGCACCCACATTGGAAAATCCGTTCCAAACACAATTCGCTCCGCACCATAAATGCGAATCAATTCTTCTGCTCTGACAGTTCCCAACATCGCAATCGAACTGGATGTATCCAAATAACAATGGGTGTCCTTAAGATATTCCAGCGCCAAATCCCAAACAGACCAACCGCCAAAGTGTGCCGCCACCACAGTAAGTTTGGGGAAACGATTAAGAATATCCCTCAACCGTCTTGGATGAGAATAGTCATACCGGTAATCCCCGCAATGAATCAACACGGGTAGCCCTTCTCTGGACAGATAGTCATAAACTTCATCCATTCGATCATCATTCATATTGTAACACTGGGTATCCGGGTGAATTTTAACGCCCCTAAGTCCAAGCTCACGCATCCTATTTAGCTCTTCTAATTTATCAGGATATGCGGCATGCATACTGCCAAATCCGTAAAACTCCTTGTGTTGTTTACATTCTGATGCAATATAATTGTTGACGGTCTGAACATGGTCTTCATCGACCGCAACCGAGTGCACTACATAGCCGCTGACAGCAAATTCCTTCCCTTGGGAGAGCAGGTGATCGGTTGTTCCCTCGCCGTCCATGGGAATACTGTAAAAGTCACCTACGCTTCTCACCGCCTTTTGTGCGATTTTTTCCGGATAGATATGTGCATGAAAATCTATTAATTGCACAAAGGTCCTCTCCTTTCTCTGTAAAAATATCCTAAAGCAGCCTAGCCTTTTCATGCAAAGCCGCTTGTCTTTTCAATCAATCATAGCCAACGCTAAACCATTTCGCAACGGCTTAGAAGAAGTCGAAACTACTCTAATCATTCGATAAAATGCCGCAAAAAAGGGCACTGCCAACACAGCACCCTCAAAAAAGCAATTCATTGCTCATCATGGTATTGCATACTTCTTTTGGGGTAGGAAGAAGAAACCGCTAGTATCCTTGCAACCGTAACAGCTGCAATGACACCATCTTCTTCCAAAAAACACCATGTATTATAGCACAATTTGTATGGAAAGTCAATTATTTTTTACGATAGGTGTGCTTGTGTTGGGTGGCTACAGTTTATTTGCCTCCGGTTTTTTCCAGTGTCTCCCAGATACCCGCCATATACATTGCCCCAAGCGCTCTGTCATAGAGTCCATAGCCGGGCTTGCCCTCTTCACCCCATATCATCCTTCCGTGATCAGGGCGAAGGTAGCCCTGAAACCCTGTTTCATGATAGGCTTTTAGAATCTCCACCACATCCAAAGAACCACATGCCGAAAGGTGAGCGCTTTCTTCAAAAGAGCCGTCCTCTAAAATCTTAACATTTCGCACATGGGCAAAGTGAATTCGTCCCATTTTTCCGTATTTGCGCACCATCGCAGTATAGTCATTCGAGGTTGCGCAACCCAAACTGCCGCTGCAGAGTGTAAGTCCATGATGCGGATCATCATACAAATCCAAAAATCGGTCAATATTCTCCTCGTTGGTAATAATTCTGGGAATCCCGAAAACACTCCAGGGCGGATCGTCAGGGTGAATCGCCATGTTCACCTCACATTCTGCCGCCACAGGCATAATCTCCTGAACAAAATACTTTAGGTTTTCCCAAAGTCCCTCTTCCCCGATTTCCTGATATGCCTGAACCAGCTCACTGATTGCATCCGGCGTATAAGAGGCATCCCAGCCCGGCAGTGTCATCTTGGCAGGATCCATCTTGTTCACATCTTCTTTATAATAAACAAGGGTATGAGACCCATCCGCCAGAGGCTGGCTCAACCGGGAACGAGTCCAGTCAAAGACCGGCATAAAGTTATAGCAAATACACTTTACCCCCGCTTTTGAGAGTCGGCGGATGTTCTCTTTGTAGTTATCCATGTATTGCTGAAAATTCCCGCGCCTTAATTTGATATCCTCATGTACGGGAACACTCTCAATAACCTCCATCTGGAGACCTTTGGCATTGATCTCCCTCTTTCTTTTATCAATCTCTTCTTGAGGCCACACCTCGCCAACAGGCACCGAATATACCGCTGTTACAACCCCTTTAATACAGGGAATTTGGCGAATATGGGATAGTGTTACCGGATCATCATGTCCGTACCACCGAAATGTCATGTTCATAGGATTAACTCCTTTCTAATCTCTTTTTATAGTATAACCACATTGTACGGGAGTATGATACCTTAAACACTTTTAATTCGTGTACCACAAAGGCATACAGAATTCTAAGCGTAAGCTTTATCTCAAAACTAATTATTTCTTCGCAGAATTCCTATTTTATTATGATGTTGAAAGAGTGGATGTGCGCGCTGTCAAATTTAAGAATTAAAACTTTGATTATATGACTATCGATAAAAATGTAACTAAAATAGTCTTGCGTTTTTTTAATAATGACGAATTTTTTACAAATATAGGGAAAATCATTGACAAACAGCTGTAATAGTGTTACTCTATGTATGGTAATATCATGTAATTTTTGCGCATTTTTCCACA
>JAZOWR010000147.1:0-3798 GCA_045659345.1 Ructibacterium sp. | reverse complement strand
ATCCGCAATCCGTTAGGATTGCGGATGTTTTTATACTTTCAGCCATTTACCAAGCAACCGCCAGTACATCTGAAACAGCTGAATACGCTTGACCTCGTCTTTGGCATGAATGGTTCTGCGGGCAACCTCCTCACCATCAATTGTAAAGACTACTTCTCCCAAAACCTCACCCTTTGCCACAGGTGCACCCACGGCATCCGGAAGCTCCAACTTTGCTTCCACCTTATCCTTGTTTCCCTTTTTCACAATGAAGCAGGTGTTGGCTGCCTCCGGCATAACCGAGGTAGCTACTCCGCCGTAAACGGGAATCGGATGCAGGTTCAATTCCTCGTTTCCTGCCAGCTCATAATTGGCAAAACCATAATCAAGCAGCGCGGATGCACTGGAAAACCGTTCTGCAGTGCTGGGAGCTGCAAGAACCACCGCAATTAATTGCATGCCGTCCCTCTTTGCTGTGGCAGAAAGGCAATATTTTGCCGCTGCAGTAGAACCCGTTTTCAATCCATTGGCGCCCTTGTAAAACCGTATCAGTTTATTGGTGTTGGAAAGCCCGAATTGACCGTCCCTTAAGGTATCCATCCATATTGTGGTATAGTCAAAAATTTTAGGATGCTTTATCAGCTCCTGCGAGATGCGTGCAATATCCCTTGCGGTGCTGTAGTGCTCCTCGGTTTCGTCAAGACCGTTACAGTTAATAAAATGCGTGTTTTCGCACCCCAGCTCCTGAGCACGACGGTTCATTTTTTCTACAAATGTTTCATGGGTGCCTGCAATATGCTCTGCCATGGCAACCGCTGCATCGTTGCCTGATGCCACCGCAATTGCCTTGAGCATATCATCAACACTCATTTGCTCTCCTACCTCTAAAAAAACCTGAGAGCCGCCCATGGATGCAGCGGTTTCGCTGGTAGTGACAATATCTTCAAGATGAATCTTTCCGCTATCAATTGCCTCCATAATCAAAAGCATGGTCATCGTTTTGGTTACGCTGGCAATCGGCAGTTTTTTATCCGGATTCCATTCATACAAAATCTCACCGCTTTCTGCCTCCATTAAAATTCCCGATTCTCCCTTGACCAGTTGGGTTGCTACCTCGGTATCCACCTGCGTTGATGGTTCGGCATAGACAAAGCAGGGCAACAACACAAGGCTTAACAAAACACAAACTATGCGGGTCATGATAATCCCTCCCATGATTCAGTAGTATATGTGTATGCTTGTATGGAGAAAATATGAACTTGCATTTTTTGTAGAATCTTGGTATACTGTTTTTAGAGGTTTTTATTATGAATCATCAAAACATGAGTTTATTACGAAGCATTACCTATCCTCCGCTTGGAGACCGCCCTGTAGAAATTTTACAGAGCATGCTGTATCAGGACCCTGAAACCATGCAGATGGTCCTTACTTTGCGTATGAAAAATGTCAGCGGCAACACTCTTTCATCGGTCTATGTCAATTTGTGTTGCTTTGACGAGGATGTAAACCTTGTTTCTACCAAAACACAAGAGCCTTATGAAAATCTTTCCGTCCTTGACGGAGAAGAATTTGGGACAGACATTCCAATTGTCCTCTCCTCTTTAAGAACACGAAGCATCACCGCCACGGTTTCCAGAGTTTGTTTTTCAGACGGGGGTTTGTGGAACAGCATTCAGGCAGAAAAACAGTGTCAAGCCGGAGATAAAGCACCTGACCTTATTGATGTGTTTGGCTCGCAATCTCTGCCAACAGAAAAGCCAAAACGCAGATGGCCAAAGATTGCAGCTATTTTGCTCCTACTTCTGTTTGCCTCTGCCGTTGGTTCCGGCATTGCTTTCTATCAGGTGCATCAGGAGCAGGTGCTTGCAGAGTCTGCTGCACTATTTCAAAAGGGAGAGTACCAGGAGGCAAAAGAGCATTGGGGTTCTTTGACCAGGTTTTGGCTTCCTCAAGCCCTGCGGGAGGACATTGTCTGGTATCAGGCATTGTGTGATATTAAATCTGAACAGTATCTCACTGCCATGCAAACCCTGGCCTCTCAGCCAGATCACGAAAAAAGCGTTTCTACTCTGCGACAGCTCAACAGCTTGCTGTCCGGGATTGTGTCTGCCGGACGGGACCATTCTGCTGCGGTCCGTGTGAATGGAACGGTGCATACCGCCGGTGATAACACCTTTGGACAATGCGATACCGCAGATTGGACAGGCATTGTGTCTGTTTCTGCCGGTTGGTTTCATACCCTTGGCTTAAAGATTGATGGTACGGTGCTTGCCGCCGGAGATATGGAACACCCTGCCTGCCAGGTAACAGAGCTTTCCAATGTTGTCGATATTTCTGCGGGACAGAATCATTCGGTAGCAGTTTTGGCAACCGGAAATGTAGTCGCCTTAGGTGACAACAGTTACGGACAATGCAACACCGAAAAATGGTCGGGCATTGTTGCAGTTGCCGCTGGACGAAATCACACCGTTGGACTTTGCCAAGACGGAACTGTGGTTGCCGTAGGCGATAATCCCAATGGCTGTTGCAATGTGGAAAAATGGGAAGATATCATTGCCATTGCCGCAGGAGACGGATTCACCTTAGGGATTAAAAAAGACGGTTCGGTGCTTGCGATTGGCAACCCCGGATGTTATGAGGACCTGCCCCAAACACAAGGTGCGATCAACGGTGCTGTAGGTGCCTATCATACCATATTAACCAAGCCTGACGGAACTTTTTGTTCTAAGGGGAACGACGATAAGCACCAGACCGAAGTGGCACATTGGCAGGATGCCTATGTTACTGCCGGCGGTGTATGGCATAGCGTGGGAGTGAGGCCTGACGGTACTGCATATGCCATCGGCGGAAACGGGAGCGGTCAATGCAATGTGGGCAACTGGGACCGTTTGGGACTGCCAAAATCAGCACTCCGTCTAACCGGAATCGAAAGCGATTGTACTATGATAAAATAAAGAGGGTTCCAAATGGAGCCCTCTTATTTTGTCAAAATATGTTTGGATCTGTGGTAAGCATTTTTTGTTTGTTATGGTGCTTTTTCTTGACTTTTTTGGTAAAAAAGGGTACAATACTAAGATAGATATTTCTTGATTTTTTACAGAGAGAGGTAGCATATATGGATACCAATAAACTGGCGGAACTGTTGTTTCCGCAGATAGACAAAGAGCCGGCATATTACGAATCGCTTTATCCTGAGCGGGAACTACCCTGTGGCGCCATGGTGACCCGTATCGGCCCCAGCCCCACAGGATTTGTGCATCTGGGAAATCTGTATAACGCCATCATCGGCGAACGGCTGGCACATCAGTCCGGCGGTGCTTTTTATCTCCGTGTTGAGGATACTGACGCCAAGCGCGAAGTCCCTGGTGCAGTAGAGCTTCTGCTCTCCTCTATGGACTACTTCGGCATTGTTTTTGACGAGGGGGAATGTGTGGACAAGCCCGGTATTTATGGCCCTTACCGTCAGCGGCAAAGAAAGGAAATCTACCAGACCTTTGCCAAAGAACTGGTACGCCGTGGCCTTGCCTATCCCTGTTTCTGTACAGAAGAACGCCTGTCCTCCATGCGGGAAGAACAAATGGCAAACAAGGATAACTTTGGATACTATGGCAAATGGGCACTGTGTCGTGATCTTTCCTTCGAAGAGATAGAGGCACGGATTCAAAACGGCGAGGAATATGTGCTCCGCTTCCGCTCCACCGGCGATATCAACAACACGCTGGAGCTGGCTGACGGTATTCGCGGGTTGCTGAAGTTGCAGGAGAACTATCAGGATTTTGTTCTTCTCAAATCTGACGGGATTCCCACCTATCACTTTGC
>JAZOWR010000146.1:0-1068 GCA_045659345.1 Ructibacterium sp. | reverse complement strand
TCTACCATAGAGCCGGACATAGTCAGCATATGTGCAAAGGTGGCATCGTCAATCCCGTCGGTATTCATATAATCTTTCAGCCATGACAATGGTAAATTCATGATTCCATCTTCCTTTCTGTTTAGAACTGCTCTAAGAACCTGACATCGTTCTCAAAGAACAGACGCAGATCATCAACGCCATACCGGAACATGGTAATTCGCTCTAGGCCGATACCAAAGGCAAATCCGGAATATACCTCCGGGTCGATTCCGCAACCGGACAGAACCTTGGGATGCACCATGCCGCAGCCTAAAATCTCAATCCAACCTTCGCCCTTACAAATACGGCAGCCTTTACCGCCACAGTTAAAGCAGGAGATATCTACCTCCGCACTCGGCTCAGTAAACGGGAAGTGATGGGGTCTGAATCTCAGACGGGTCTCCTCGCCGTAAAGTTTTTTCACAAATACCTCTAAAGTTCCCTTTAGGTCCGCCATGGTGACATCTTTATCCACCACCAGACCCTCCACCTGGTGAAACACCGGAGAATGGGTAGCATCCACCGCATCGCTGCGATAAACCCGACCGGGAGAAATCAGACGAATCGGGGGTTGTTGATTCTCCATCACACGCGCCTGTACCGAGGAGGTCTGGGAACGCAGCACCACATTTTCATCAACATAAAAGGTATCCTGAGAATCTCTTGCAGGATGATCCTTGGGAATATTGAGTGCCTCAAAGTTATAGTAATCCAGTTCTACCTCCGGTCCCTCTGCAATGCTGAATCCCATCCCAATAAAAATATCCTTAAGTTCGTCCAAAACGGTGGTAAGGGGATGTTTTTTCCCTTTGGCATTGCGGCGTCCGGGCATGGTAACATCAATAGTTTCACTTAAAATTTTAGCATCTGCCGCCTGAGATTCCAGGATGGTCTTTTTCTCTTCCATCGCTGCCTCGATTTCGGTACGAACCTCGTTCGCCAGCTGACCCACAATCGGTCTTTCTTCCGGTGTGAGTTTCCCCATACCTTTCATGACCGCTGTCAGTTCTCCCTTTTTGCCCAGATATTGAATCCGCAATTCTTCCA
>JAZOWR010000145.1:0-2514 GCA_045659345.1 Ructibacterium sp. | reverse complement strand
TGGTTTCTTCCAAATACCGAAAAACCTCTGGAGTGATTACATATCTTCCAAGAACCGCCACATTGGTTGGCGCCTCTTCCGTCTTGGGTTTTTCCACCATGTCATTTACCGTATAGAGGCGCTCGCCTACCTTTTCGCCGTCCACACATCCATATTTATGGATATCCTCTAAATCAACGGTCTGAACCCCCAGCACGCTCTTTCCGGTCTGATTGTACACATCAATTAACTGACCGATACAGGGCTTGGTGGGATGATACACCACATCATCACCCAAGAGAATCGCAAAGGGTTCGTCACCGACAAAACTCTTGGCACAATAAATCGCATGGCCCAGTCCCAGCGCCTCTTTTTGTCGAACAGACACTACATTGACCATGCTTCCGGTTTTTCTTACCTGCTCCAACAGAGTTGTTTTTCCGCTTTTTTCCAGAGTATGTTCCAGCTCCAGCGAACGGTCAAAGTGGTCCTCAATTGCTTTTTTGTGGGTGCTGGTAATGATACAGATATCCTCAATACCTGCATCTACTGCTTCTTTTACAATATGCTCAATGGTAGGGATGTCCACAATGGGCAGCATCTCTTTGGGCATGGCTTTGGTCGCCGGCAAGAATCTGGTTCCCCAGCCCGCCGCAGGAATCACCGCTTTTTTTACGGGTTTCATGGTTTTTTCCTCCTCAATTTATCATCCAATCGGGAAGCCCCGTCTGGATGGCATGCATTATTTTTGTTTTAAAAAACTTATCTTCTTTCATTTTTTGAGTAATAAAGTCTTTCATGTCCTGGCGTTTGGAAACCCCGTCCATCGGACAAGGATTTTTAACAATGGGAAGCTCGCTCCGTTTGGCAAAACCCTTGATTTCTCCCTCGGGGACATAAATCATCGGGCGAATCACATGAACATCCCTTCTTGACAAATAGGTTATGGGAGAAAAACAATTGAGTCTGCCTTCATAAAACAAGGAGAGAAAAAAAGTTTCCAGTACATCCTCGTTGTGGTGACCCAGTGCAACCTTGTTGCATCCCATCTCCACTGCTAAATCATTTACTCCGCCCCGACGCATCTTGGCACAAAGAGAACAGGGATTCTTCTCCTTGCGGACATCAAAAATCACCTCGGCAATGTCGGTATCCTTGACAACATACTCGACCTTAAGTGTCTCACAGAGCTTTGTAATCTCATCAAAACTGACCCCATCAAATCCCATATGTAAAGAAACCGCCTTGAGCTCAAAGGGTTTGGGATAAAACCTCCGCAACTCCGCTAAGGCACACAGCAGGGTCAGGCTGTCCTTGCCGCCGGAAACCCCGACGGCAATGCGGTCACCCTCCTGAATCATATGATAGTCGTCTACTGCCCGGCGGACACGACTCAAAATTCGTTTCATGTCTTATTCCTCTTCGACGGCTTTTTCGGTTTCTTCCTCGTCTTCCTTCTTGACGACCGCAACCGTCATCACCTGCGTTTCTTCACTCATCCGCATCAGGCGAACACCCTTGGTCACTCTGCCATAGGTGCTGATTTCTTCGGTATCCATACGGATGATAATTCCCTCTGAGGTAATTAAAATCGCATCATCCTCCGGTGTGACAATCTGCACGCCGGCAATCGCACCGGTAGCATCGCTGATTTTATAGCTGGTCGTACCCTTACCGCCACGGGTTTGGGTCTTATACTCAGAAAGCTCGGTCTTTTTGCCATATCCCTTTTCGCTGACAACCAGCATCTTGCCATCTTCACAAGCAAGGCTCATGCCAACCACATAGTCGCCATTTTCCAGGTTCATACCACGGACACCGCGAGAAACCCTGCCCATCATCCGAACATCTTTTTCGTTAAACCGGATCATCTTGCCCATATGGCTGCCGATGAAGATATCATTGGTGCCATCGGTCAGGCTGACCTGAATCAGTTCATCACCCTCGTCCAGACGAATCGCTATCTTACCGCCGGCAGGAGCATTTTTGTATTCCATCAGGTCGGTCTTTTTGATAATGCCCGCCCTGGTACACATCAAGAGGAACTTGCCCTCCTCATATTCCCGAATCGGAATCACTGCCGAAATTCTTTCCTCCGGTTCCAGCGCCAGCAGATTAACAAGCGCTGTACCCTTGGCAGTTCTGCCTGCCTCCGGGATCTCATATGCCTTCTTGCGGTACATTCTTCCTGTGTTGGTAAAGAAGAGAATGTGCGCATGGGTAGAGGATACAAACATGTTGGAAACAAAGTCCTCCTCCTTGGTCTGCATACCAATGATTCCCTTACCGCCGCGTCTTTGGGTCTTATAGGTATCGGCCGCCAGACGCTTAATGTAACCCTGATGGGTCATGGTAATTACATTATCCTCTTCCTCAATCAAATCTTCAATATCGATATCATCTGCCGCAGGCTCAATGGAGGTTCTGCGATTGTCGCCGAATTTATTCTTAATTTCAGAAATCTCTTCTTTTACAATATCCAGAACCATCTGTTCGCTTCCCAGAACCTCGGTCAGATGTGCAATCAGAGCTTTG
>JAZOWR010000144.1:0-1677 GCA_045659345.1 Ructibacterium sp. | reverse complement strand
TGTTTTTTATCTAGGGAATGCCCGACAGAGAATGGCAGCAACCTCGGCACGGGTGATGGATGCCTGCCCGCGGAAGGTGCCTTCGCTGTCACCGGTGAGAAAGCCTTTGTCTACCGCTGCAGCAACATAGATACGGTTGTGCGGTGAAATACTATCAGTGTCAGAAAAACGCTCGGAGAGAAAGGCGGTCGGGTCGTTGTATGCGGACAAATTGATGTCAAAGGTTTTAATCAGTGCCGCAGCAACATCCTCACGGGTGGCGTCCTCTTCCGGACGAAAATAGAGGATGCCTCCTTCTGTGTAGCCGGTAATGTAGGTCAGAGAACTGTTCACATAGGGAAAAAACCATTCCCAGCTGGGTACATCAGAATAAGGGGTGACCAAGCTTGTGTTTATAGCTGTTTCGGTAATGCCTACCAGCATTTTTGCGTATTCGCAACGCTGTACGGTGTTGTCCGGTCCAAAGGTGCCATCGCCATATCCGTTGACGATTCCCCGTTCAGCAAGGTCATAGACAAAGGGCGCTGACCATGCATCGGCAGGAACATCGGCAAAGATGGCTTTAAAAGCATAGGCAGGGGACGCCAGGCTTGCACAAAGCATCACACAGGCAAGAAAACCCGCCAGTTTCTTCTTAGACATAACAATACCTCCTTAAAACGAGGTTATTATAGTAGAAAATGCGATTTTTGTCAAGTTTCTGTTGCACTTTGACAAAAACTGCATTATAATAAACGCAAAAGGAGAGATGTACCCGTGAAAGAAAAGCTGTATACCATACCGGTGAACGAAGCCTTTGATGACCCCGGCGAATGTGGATTTTGCGCACTCCATAAAAAATTGGAGGAGGAAATTCTGGATTATGTGATGGGACCGTCGTACATGGAAGAAGATGTGCGGGAAGATATGGATAAGATGGGATTTTGTAAGGAACATTACCGCCAGATGTTTGCTGCAGGGAATCGGCTGGGAGTAGCCTTGATGCTAAAGAGCCACCTGACAAAGCTCAACCGTGATATGGATGCACTGTTTGCGGCAGAACTGGAGGAAAAACCGAAACGGTTTAAAAAAGGAGAGGATTCCTCGCCCGTTTGTGAATATGCAGGGGCGCTGAGGCATTCCTGCTATGCTTGTTTTCGGATGGAGAATCGGATGCAGAGTTATTTTGACACCTTTTTTCATCTTTGGAAGACCGAACCGGAGTTTCGGGATAAAGTGCTCAGCGGCAGCGGTGTCTGCATAGAGCATCTCAACCGGATCTTGTCAGAAGGCAAGAAAAGACTGAACAAAGAAAGGTTTTACGAATTTAAAAACGCAATGCTTCCGCTACAGGCCAAGCACATGAAAAGAATGGAAGAGGAAGTGGAGTGGTTTATCCAAAAGTTTGATTACCGCTTTAAGGACGAGCCATGGAAGAATTCCAAGGACGCGGTGGAGCGGGGAATTCAAAAAGTATCAGGCGTTCGGCTTAGCGACCAAAAATGACTTGCTATTCCAATGAAACTGTGATAAACTGACAAAAGAAAAGGGGGAAGAGCTATGGTTTTGACGATGGATATCGGCAACACGCATACCGTCATTGGCGGTTTTTTGGAGGGGGAGATTAAGTTTGTTTCCCGGCTCTCTACCAATGCAAAAAAGACTGAGGATGAGTATGCGGCCCTTTTGTATGACATC
>JAZOWR010000143.1:0-4222 GCA_045659345.1 Ructibacterium sp. | reverse complement strand
TCTTCGCCTGCAGAACCTGCCTCTGCAACAATAGCTGCACCCTCAACGGATACTGCATAATCTGTTGCAGCATCATCTGTTACATTGTTGCCGCATGCTGCCAGGGACAAAGCCATAACTGCTACTAACATAAAAGCCATTAATTTTTTCATCATAAATTCCTCCTAAATGGATATATAATAAATTTATTTTTTTCTTTGGTATGCGAGCGTGACACGCCGAAGTGCAATGAAAATGTGCGAGCGTGACACACCTCTCAGCACCGAAGTGCAACGAAAATGTGGTGAGATTTGTTCGTTGCGAGTCTTTTGCAGGCAGGAGTGTGCTTGCTGCACATGACTGTCTGCAAAAGATGATGCAGCGGACAAAGATTGCCGCATTTTCTAGCATTCAAGTGCAACGAAAATGTGCGCAGATTGGCTTGCGGCAAGCCTTTTTTGACGGGGAGTGTACTTTGTGTACATGACCCGGTGGAAAAGGCACCGACGCAGGCCAAGGTGCGTGCATTTTCTAGCACTTCCTATCGGAGTTTCCAAATCTCATTATTATAATCTTCAATCGTTCTGTCACTGGAGAAGAATCCTGCCTTGGCGGTGTTGATGACCGCACTCTTCATCCATGCGTCCTTGTCACGGAACTTATCCATGGCGGTCTGGCACGCTTGCATGTAAGAATCAAAATCGGCAAGGAGCAGATAGTTATCTGCAAATCCGCCCTGCACCAGAGAATGGTAAAGGTCATAATAGAGGTTATCCTGCGATAATGTGCCGTCTATCATGGTGTCAATAACCTGTTTCACTACAGGATTGGTGGCATAAATCTGAGGACTGGGGGATTTGCCGGTTGCATAGATGTTCAGCACCTCCTGAGAGGAGAGGCCGAAAATAAAGATGTTATCATCGCCCACCTGCTGACGGATTTCTACATTGGCACCGTCCATGGTACCGATGGTGAGAGCACCGTTGAGCATCAGTTTCATGTTTCCGGTGCCGGTCGCGTCTTTGGACGCCGTGGAAATCTGTTCGCTCAAATCGGCAGCTGCTACAATCTTTTCGGCAATGGAGACGCTGTAGTTTTCAATAAAGACCACCTTTAGGATACCGTTGACCCTGGGGTCATTGTTGATTACCTCTGCCATATCATTGATAAACTTGATAATCAGTTTTGCCATATGATAACCCGGAGCCGCCTTTGCCCCAAAGATATAGGTTGTTGGCAGCATGTCTGCAGATTCCGGATTATTGATGATCTGCTGATAGCGATAGATAATCTGAAGCGCCTTTAACAACTGGCGCTTATACTCATGCAGACGCTTAATCTGCACATCAAACAGGGAGTTTGGGTCAACCTCAATCCCATTGTGCTTTTTGATATACGCTGCCAGTTTCTTTTTGTTTTCCAGTTTAACCTTAGCAAACTTTTCCCGGAATGCCGAATCCTCAGCATAGGGGAGCAGGTTTTCCAGCTGACGCCAATCCTTGACCCAGCCATCTCCGATGGCAGAGGTAATCAGTGCCGCCAATTCCGGATTTGCCTTATACAGCCAACGGCGGAAGGTCACACCGTTGGTCATATTCTTAAATTTCTCCGGACAGAGCATATAATAGTCTTTAAAGGTTTCCTGCTTTAGAATCTCGGTATGAAGCGCCGCAACGCCGTTGACACTGTGGCAGGCAGTCAGGCAGAGATTTGCCATGCTGACCTGACCGTGGTGGATGACCGACATCCATTCCACCTTGCCGGTGTCCCCGGGGAATCTTGCCCAGAGAACCTCTCTCTGCCGGCGGTCAATCTCCCGAATAATCATTGCAAGTCTTGGGAGCAGTTGCTCCACCATCTCAAAAGGCCATTTTTCCAGTGCCTCGCAGAGAATGGTGTGGTTGGTATAGGCAAAGGTTTTGCCTACAATGCTCCAGGCATCGTCCCAACCAAGACCCTCTTCGTCCATCAAAATCCGCATCAGTTCAGGAATCGCAATGGTGGGGTGCGTATCATTGATATGAATTTGCACATAATCCGGCAACTCCATCACAGAAAGACCCTTTTGCTTATGCTTGCTCAAAATCCATTGAATGGTTGCCGAAACAAAGAAATACTGCTGTTTCAATCGCAGAAGCTTTCCCTCATAGTGGTTATCCTCAGGGTAGAGAATCTTGGAAATCACCTCAGCGAGCTCCTTGTTCTCGGTGGCCTTGATATAATCACCGCGGTTAAAGTCGCTCATGTTGATATCTTCCGGCGAACACGCACGCCACAGGCGCAGGGTATTGACAACATCACTGTCAAAGCCGGTAATGGGCATATCATGCGGCTGAGCGATGACGGTGTTATAGTTCACATGACGGAACTTAAGCTGACCGTCCTCCATATATTCTTCAATCTTACCGTTAAAATGAACCTCTTTGATGTCCTCCGGCCGGGCAATATCCCAGACATTCCCGCTCTGAAGCCAGGGGTCGGGCATCTCAATCTGGTAGCCATCTACAATCTTCTGGCGAAACAGCCCGAATTCATACCGAATGCCGCAGCCGAACGCCGGCAGCTCCAGATTGGTTAATGAATCCAAAAAACACGCTGCCAATCTGCCAAGACCGCCGTTTCCCAGTCCTGCGTCGGTTTCGTACTCCTCTACATCAGTAAGGGAGACACCCATCTCAGAAAGCACCTCGCGATAGAGGTCCGTTTCCAGCAAATTCATCAGGTTGTTGCCCATGGCTCTGCCCATCAAAAATTCAAAGGAAAGGTAGTACAGTTCCTTCTGGGGCGTTTGGTCCGTTTTTTCTTTATAAGAAACCCATTTTTCCATAATCTCATCACGGATGGTCATGGAAACTGCAGTGTAAATCTCTCGCAGAGTCGCTTGCTCTGTCGTTTTACCAAAATACCGTTTCATCTTTCCGATGATCTCGGATTTGATAAATTCTTTTCTCTCTTTGTATGCAGAAGAATTTTTGCTTGACTTCTTCACCAAGTAACCTCCTAAAAATACAATATACAAATTATTTTATCACAATTTTCTCCGTTTAGCAATTCTTTTTTGCACAAAAATCACTGTCAAATCCCACCACTCTCCGTCAAGGCGTTCATATTTTTATAAAAACGCATATTTCTATCCCGGCATGCATACCATTACCTTATATTATTTTCTTGCTATGGCTCCATTTTCTTCCAAAAACCACAAACCAATCCCCGATTCTTTGTGCAGATTTTTCCTGAAAAAAATAGACAAAGTTTGGTTTGCGTGTTATAATAATATTGTCACTATTAGATAAATTCATTGACAGTTTAAGGAGGCTCTGCCAAAGATGAAACAACGCAAGGTCATCGATCAAACCGCCCAATATTTGTTCAACCAAGGGGTAAACTATGAAAGTTACCTTATGCTTGGCGCTCATAAAGAAGAAAACGGCTATCGTTTTGCCGTTTGGGCTCCGCACGCCGCATCTGTTTCGGTAGTTTGCGACAGCAACGGTTGGAATCATGATTCCGGCATGATGCAGTTACACGAAGGCTCCGGCATCTGGGAGGTATTTCTTGCCGGTGTGACTCCGGGGGAAAACTATAAATTCAGCATCGAAACTCCTCAGGGAGACCGAATTCTCAAAGCCGACCCCTATGCTTTTTATTCCGAGGTGCGCCCAAACACCGCCTCGGTGACCTGCGACCTTTCGTATACCTGGCATGACGAGACATGGATGAAGCAGAGGGAATGTACGCCCCCCTATGATAAACCAATCAACATTTACGAAATGCACTTTGGCTCGTGGCAGAAAAAGGAGGACGGCAGTTTTTATACCTATACCGAAATGATTGACCGTCTGATCCCCTATCTCCTTAAGATGGGTTACACCCATGTAGAGCTGATGCCAATTTGCGAATATCCCTTTGACGGTTCCTGGGGGTATCAGGTTACCGGTTATTACTCGGCAAATTCCCGCTATGGTAGTCCCACTGAGCTTAAGGCGCTGATTGACGCCCTCCACCAAAACGGAATTGGCGTGATTATGGACTGGGTACCGGCACACTTTCCCAAAGATGCCCACGGCCTTGCCCGCTTTGACGGACTGCCCCTTTATGAGCATCCTGACAGCCGTCTGGGCGAGCACAAAGAATGGGGGACTCTGGTCTTTGACTGGAGCAAAACAGAAATCTCATCCTTTTTGATTTCCAACGCCCTCTTTTGGCTGAGCGAATATCCCATGGACGGGTTGCGCGTCGATGC
>JAZOWR010000142.1:0-3603 GCA_045659345.1 Ructibacterium sp. | reverse complement strand
CCTCAAATCGCTTTAATTTATAAATCCGGGGTCAGCTCCCCGCCGTGCGTGTCCATTTGTTTAAATGCCGTTATGGTCGGCGAATTTTGTATAACAAAAAAGGGCACTGCAATTGCAATACCCTTTTTGCTATCGTGTATTAAATTTAGGCATAGAAAAAGCACTCTGCATTGATATACAAAGTGCTTTCTATTTCTTTATTGTTCCGGTAAAGTATCTCTCCTTTTTACACTTTGGACACTTAACCAGTAAATTGTCTCTTATCGGTGTTTCGTATTTTTCAACTTCCAAATCGGCACCACAAGCAGGACATTTCCCAATCTGCCCCGTCTTGTAATATTCAATTAGATTTTGAGTAAACATTTATAAAACACCTCGCTTTTTGAGTTCCGCTATGAATTTTTCCTCTTCTTCGTATGCTTCAGCTTCAAATCTTCCACTATTTGCAATAACGAATTCCGCTCCATACTTTTTATATTGTTCAACATGGAGCTTTTCATGGAATATTGTTCTTATAAGGGATTCTTTGTCCTTGAACGCATTAGGCAAAAAGGTTATTCCACCGGTTTTATTTGAGCTGGCACTTCCGGCAATCGGAAGGTTCAATAACTCTTCCTTCTTATCAATCGCTATTGTTATGCCCTTCAAGTCCAAACCATACTCTTTGGCAGTATTTCTTATATTCTTTTTGCTCATTCGCTCTTGCAACGCAGAAAAGGAACCCACATTTTCCGTCTGCCGGTTCATTTTCATATTATCATCATTTCCAGCATTTGTCAAGATGTTTCCGGGTTGCCCTGCCGTTTGGTTCTGCTCCTCACGTTGTTTCTGTATATCCTTTATGGATGCAGTTTCAACGCCAGCCGAT
Source organism: Ructibacterium sp. (assembly GCA_045659345.1). GTDB lineage: Bacteria > Bacillota > Clostridia > Monoglobales > Monoglobaceae > Ructibacterium. Next base: position 2,735 of record JAZOWR010000142.1, on the reverse strand, counting down.
TTGTTCGCCTTCTTGACTTCCCTTTCGGCTTTGGCAGAGGCGATCTGTGTCCGGGCCGACTGTTTCCGGATGCCGGTCTGGTCTGTGAAATCGGTATAGCCTTTTTGTGCTTCCCGGAGTTTCTTCCGTTCTGCACTGGAATCTTGGCCGGCTGCCTCTAATGCTGCAACCGTCCGCTTTTGCTTCCGGATTTCCCGCTCAATCTTACGCTGGATTTGGTTTGCCTCATATTCGGTGTATTTTTCCCCGTTATATGTAACCTTCTTTTCCTCCAGCTTCTCAAGGGCTTTATCATCCCACGCCCTGGATGTTCCGGGGACATAGGGATGGAAGTTGTGGCGGCAGTTTACTCCGCCCAATCCGTCCGCCCTACCATAACCCGTGGCCTTTGTCAAATCCTCATAGGTTACACCATCAATGGTTACACGCCCTTTACGGCTATACACTTTCCCGTGCCATTTTGCGTGGCTCGGTCTGGCTCCACCGTGGGCAGTTACTTCCACCAGGTCAACCTCTAATTCATCAGCAAGCACCTCTTGTGTCCGCATAGCCGTTTGATTCGCACCGGTAACAATAGCACGGCGGACAGCAACCTCGATATTGTCAACACGTCCGCTTTTGTACTTGATGGAACCAACACCGGCATTCCCCAAATCGGTGATTGCATCCCTTATAGCAATTGTATAAGACATCCCACCGGTATTGATTTGCGTCCAGGCTCTATCAAGGGCATTTATAAACTGCGTTGCGGCAATGCTTGCCGTTGTCCGGGTGATATTGAAAAAGGCGTTCTGCGTCTGCAAAAGCCCGCTGTTAAGTTGTGCATGTAAAGCCTCGGTGTTTACCTTGTCCGGTTCGTATACCTCCGCCCTGGTGTAATATTCTACATCATCAGCAATGGCTTCCGCTGACGCTTCCGAAAGAAGACCAACAATTTCCGCTTGTGCCTGCCCGGTCAATGCGGATAGGCGTTCTATAATCATTTCTTGTGTCATTCCCAATTCTTGCAACTTTTGGTTCTGGTGCAAGGCTGCGGGAATGAAATAATCATAGGTCGAAATTCTTCGTGCCATATCCGTTAAAATATCAATTTCTACAAGTCCATACATGTCCACCAGGGTATTTGGTAGGTTGTTAAGTAAATTCGGGTCTAGCGCCATTTAATCACCCTCTATTACATAAACCCAAAAGGATTGCTTTGGGCTGTCTGCATTCCGGCAAGTGCCGCTTGTGCTTCCTCTGGCGTTTCCCCGTACCACTTGACACGATATTCCCAGGCATTTTTCAAACCTTCCCGGACATCTTGCCGGTCTTGTTCTCTCCGGGTTTCGTCATCAATAACAAAACCATCCTCAAAGTTTACAACAATAGGCGTATCCGGGTCACAATCTGCACCGCAATATGTCTTTCCGATATACAGAATCGCACGGCATAACGCCTTGAGTGCAGCTTCCAAAGGAATCATATGCTTATTTGCATGTTGCACCAGTTCTTGACGTTCCCCGGAATACTCGGTTGCAGTCTTGACACCGCCGTTTTCAAATTGATAACGATGGGTGCCCATTCCACACTTGAAGGAAAGATAATCAAGTTGAGCCTGGATGCCGTCCTTGTTTTCTGTCACACGAAGGCTGGGGTTATATTCTTGATACATTGCCTTTGCGTCAAAGTCTACACCATCGCCCACTTGCTGGAATAACTGTTGAGCCACATCGTCCGGGGTTATTGTCTCGCCCTTTTCGTTGGTCTGCAACATATTCTTGTTATAGAATACCTTTTTCCCGCCAAGTTTGAAGTCCCGCAGAAAGTTATTGAATGCCATATCAACGCCAAGAAGGTTATCTGTGGCATTTGCATATACACTCATTCCCAGGCCGTTGTTGTGCCGGATATTATTTGCCATATTCGGTGACACAATCGCAAACCAGGGAATATTACTCCCGGTCTCGATCCGTTCAACTACACCTTCCGGAAGCGGTGCCTTTTTCAAAAGCCCGCCTTCAATGGAGAAATATTCATTCTCAATAACATAGTTCCCGGCATCGTCTTTCGTGTGAATCTCAATGTAACAACAATCCTTGCCCCGGCGTGTGAACGTGGAAACAAAGGCACATTCTACCACCTGGGATTTATAAACGGATAACGGAATAATGCTCAATGCGTCCACATACTCAATGCCGACTTTGCACTCTTGGTCCGCAATAACTGCCCCCGTGTCCGTTACCTTTGCATTTTCCGCTCTGGCAACAAAAGCACCCGTACCAACTGCAAAGGCCTTTTCTACAAGCTTGTTTCCCTCTTCCCAAAAGTTATTTGCACCGAATACGCCACCGGTTCCATCTTCACCTTGTAAGAAAGAACTGGAGGGGTTATGCTCCAAAGCAAGGGTTGTTTTCTCGTTCAGCAACAATGCCGCCCAATCCTCACAAACCCGCTTTGCCATCCCCAGGCGGTAAAGTTTCCGCTTCTTCGGTGCATTCTTGATACCTTTATCCTGGTAACTATGCACTTCGTCAACGTAACCCTCCCACCAGAGACGCCACGTCTTAATATCGTCATAGTACCGGGTGTCAATCTGGGCTTTCAGTTTCTTTTTCAAATGGTCCGCTGCAAGCCCTATAACGTCAGTTCTGTCCGTCATACTTTCACCCCTATTCTTCCGTTTCCGGAATCTCATTCACCGTCCAAACCTCGGTTATCTTCTCCCCGTCTTGATAGGTCAAAGAAAGATATTC
>JAZOWR010000141.1:0-15938 GCA_045659345.1 Ructibacterium sp. | reverse complement strand
CACAGAACGACATGGCTACGATCCGACTTACGAAGCAGGTCTTGGTTCCTCTGCGCTTGTACATTCTGCTGCAGATGTTAAAGAGCCTGCAAAACAGGGTATGTGGGGTGTATTCGAGGTATTTGTTGATACCATCATTATCTGTAGTCTTTCTGCATTGGTTATCCTTTCTTCCGGTGTTATTGATCTATCTACCGGTTTGGTGGCAGCAGGTTTTTCTGCGGATAAGGCGTCAGTGTTGGTTACAGAAGCCTTTACACAATCCTTTGGTGCAATTGGCGGATATTTTGCAACCATTGCCATTTTCTTCTTTGCCTTTTCCACCGTTATCGGTTGGTTTGTTTATGGATCTAGGTCTTGCGAATTTCTGTTTGGCAGAATGGCAACCAATGTATATAAGGTGATCTTTGTTTGCTTTATTTTTGTTGGTGCGACCATGGAGTTGTCACTTGCATGGGATATTTCTGACACCTTCAACGGTTTGATGGCAATTCCCAACCTGATTGGTTTGGTGATTATGTCAGGTAGTGTATTTAAGATTACCAAGAACTATCTTGCAAGATTAAAGGGCGAGCAGGTTGCTCCGATTCTTTCGGCTTATGCAGATATTCAGGCTGAGATGGAAGCAAAAGAAGACTAGGGTTAAATTAGATTCATTGGCTCAATGTAATGAACGGCAAAAAGGTAAATAAAAAAGGCAGATTTTGAAAATCTGCCTTTTTTGTTTAAGCTTTGTAAACGGTTTTGCCTTCCACAACGGTAAGCTTGATATTGATATCATCATCAAACATAACAAGGTCAGCATCCTTACCAATGGCTATGGTGCCCTTTTTCGCATCCATTTGAATGAGTCTTGCAGGGGTTGATGTCATCATTTTCACAGCATCAACCAGCGGAACACCTGCCATTTTATACATTGTTCTTACAAGTCTGTCTGTTGTGCAGATGCTTCCTGCAAAAGATGTAAGGTCCGGAAGCTTTGCAACACCGCGGTCTATGATACATTTAAGACCGGTGTTTATGTTTCCAAGCACAGTTTCGCCATCAGGCATTCCTGCACCTCTCATAGAGTCGGTAACAAGCGCAATTCTGTCAGCACCTTTAATCTTATAAATCATAGTAAGAAGCTCTGTGGGAAGGTGATGGCCGTCTGCGATAACCTCAACATTCATACCCTCTAAAATATATCCGCTTTCGATAACACCAAGCTTTCTGTAGCCGTCAACGCGTGTGATGGTTGACATGCTGCTGTAAAAATGCGTTAAAAGATTGAATCCGCTTTCGTATGCTGCAACTACATCTTCATATAATGCATTGGTGTGCGCAATAGAGGATAGGACACCCTTTTGCTTTAAAAATGCGCCAAATTCAGCAGCACCGGGAAGCTCAGGAGCCATACTCCATCTTAAAATTGCACCTTCAGAATGCTGATAGAGAGATTCATAATCTTCTTTTTGCGGAGTTCTTATGTATCTTGGGTCTTGCGCACCTGCCTGCTCCGGATTAAAGTACGGACCTTCCATGTGAATGCCCAGAAGCTTAGCACCGTCGTATTCGGTATCCTTAATCTTGTTAAAGATTTTAAACGAGTTAATCATATCCTCAGACGGACCTGTAGTAAGCGTAGGCATCAAAGCGGTGGTACCGTGCTTTGCATGAAGCAGAGCAGGAATGATGAAGCATTCTTCTGTTCCGTCCATAAAATCAGCATCCCCGCCGCCGTGACAGTGAATGTCTATAAATCCGGGGGATAGGTATTTCCCCTCTGCGTCCAGACTTTCGCAATCAAAGGCACTTAAGTCTGCGTTTTGACCTATCTGTGTAATTTTTCCGTCCTCATATACCAAAAAACCGTTTTCTATGATACGCTCAGGGGTAATGATTTTAGCGTTGTAAATCAGATTTTTTCTCATAACATACTCCTTTAGTCAATATAAAGTCCAAGGCCCGGCATCATGATGTCTGCAAGATGATAATCATCATATAGCTTGTTTGTTACAATATCGGAAATCTTAATCGGGTTTTGATACACAGTTTTTATGTCAAGACCAACCGCTTTTGCAATCTCGCCGTAGACTGAGTAAAATCCCTCAGTATAAACAGTTGGATCCTTTAAACCGTACTCTTGTTGAATCATGGTAACAGCCCTGATAAGGTCATATGTCCTTAAAGCACAAAAACTGTCGCCTAAAAACATAAGCTCAAGATTCAATTTTGCAGTAGTGGTAAAAAACGGAGCATCCTTTTGACGATTGTGAAGCGGATAAGGTTCACATTTGCCCATAGCCGCCAAATCGGCAACCAGAACTGCCTGACCTTGACTTAAGAGATTCTTAATGATGTCTTCCTTCTTGCAAATTTCATTCGTTCCGCCATCCCAAAGGCAAATGGTAACGGGGATTGCAGCATCTTTTTGATCCAGCGGTTTGAACAACACACCATAGCATGGCAAAAACTCCTGTGAAAACCACATAAATCTTTGCACATACATGTCGTCAATTTCTTCTTCCCGCAGACGCCGTATATTAAATTTGCACTCTGAGCGATAGCTAAAGACCTTTTTGGTAAGAATATCTTTTACCTTTTGCGGAGTCATCTTAGCTTTTTTCTTTAAAAACTCCTCTTTGTTTTCCTCAAAAATAATTCTTGCATCCTTAAATTCAGCCAAAACATTTCCTTTTGAGGTTGCAAAAAGATATTCGTGTTCCTTGGTAGGATTTACAATTTCGGCTTCGCTTTTCTCTCCTTTAAAAATTTCGTTAAAAAACTCAGCCGCACTTTTTGCAAGGTTTTCAGTATACTTATGTCTGCTGTCATCCCAGAATATCTGCAAATTGTTCTCTAAACCAAAGAGCTTGTAAAATTCCTTTTCTTTTTCATATACCTTCTCAGTACCCTCACGGCAGAAAAAGTCACTGGTAACACCAAGAATCTTACATGCTCTTGGGCAGATACAAGAAATTAGCTCATAGTGGTCAAATAGATTCAGCGTAGCACTCGGCCAGATTTGTTCGGCGTCCTGAGCGCTGCCTGCAAAAAAATATTCGCGTCTTGAGGTTATAAATGTTCCGGGAGCAGCTGCCTTAATTCTTTCGTCAATCGCTGCTAAAACAGCGGTCATCGTGCCGCCGCCTGATGAACCTGTCGCACCGATTTTTTCACTGTCTACCTCAGGGCGCGACTGCAGATAATCTACAGCCTTTAAAGCATCGCAGATGAAATACTTTGCTAAAGCTTCCTCGTTAAGTACACACTGATTGCCGCAGAACTGATGCTCAGCGGTAGGACTCTTGTCAGCAGGGAATTTTTCGAGATAATTCTTTCTTTCCCCCTGACCAACGGGTGACATAACAAAAACTACATTGCCGGCTTTCGCAATGGTTAAGCAAACCCTTCTGTAATCATAAGAAAAATTCCCCAAATTGGAGTGACCGCACTGCATAAGGATTCCCGGAAGCTTTTCGGTAGCGTTTTCAGGAATGTAAAGATTGCCGGTTACATAAACATTTTTGCGTGACTCAAAAACAATATTTTCTATTCTTATCCCTTCAAAAACAGTAACCCCCGTAACTTTAGCGTTAAGGGGGGTGTTTTTGTTATAAGGGATTTTGCCTACGCATTTTAAAAATGTCTTGCGGGCATTTTCGCGGTATCTTATGAAATCTTCTTTGGTTTTAATCTTATTTCTTCTTTTATCAGCTTTGTCAAAAAGCTGTTCGGCTCTCTTCATAATATGTAAAAAGAGCTTATCAGTCAGGCCATAATAACCGTCTGACGGTGAGAAATCCTGGATTTCCATAAGATTTGACATAATAATCACCTTATTTATTTGTAATTTAGTCTAAGTTCAATACCTGAGATGCACTGTTTTCGTCGATATACAGAATCCAGTCAGCATGGGTTGAAAGAAGTGTAGCAGGAATCATAGGAGTAACTTCCTTAGCAGAAAGGGTGTTCTTGATAGCTTCTGCCTTAACAGTGTTGGGAACACAGGATACGATGCGTTCGCACTGCATAATCTGATAGGTTGTCATAGAAACAGCCTGCTTCGGAACATCATCAATGGTAGCGAACCAACCTTCGCCCATCTGCTGTTTTTTGCAACGCTCGTCTAAGTCAACGATAATGTATGCATCTTTGGTATCAAAGTTTGCTGGCGGATCGTTGAATGCGATGTGCGCATTTTCACCAATGCCGATAAGACCGATATCAATGGGTTCTTTTCTGATTTCTTCGGTGAGCTTTGCGATGCATTCTTTTGTGCCGTCAACAAAGTGAACAGCCTTCAACTTGCCAACTTTGTCAACAAAGCGTTCTTGCAGATACTTTCTAAAGCTTGCAGCGTGGGTGATAGGAAGATCAACATATTCATCCAAGTGGAACATTTCAACACATTCCCATTTAATACCCTTTTCTTCTACTAATGCTTTAATAGTATCAAACTGAGAAGCACCTGTTGAAAGGCAAATTCTTGCAGAGCCTTTTTCAGCAATAACTTCTTTTAATACCTGCGCTACATGTTTTGCAGCGCTTTTACCTAACTCTTCACTGGTTTTGCAAATTCTGATTTCCACAATAATTACTCTCCTTTAATTAATATTTTTTAAGGTCGCCAAAGAATTCTTTAAGGTCAACCCTTCTATTTTCTGCCATTGAAATGTTTGCGGCCATACCGACACCGATGGACATCAAGCCTGATGCGGTATCTGCCATCCGACCAAGCTCATCGGATTCATAGCCTTTAAAGAGATTGTCACGAAGCTTAACATCAGAACCGCCGTGGTTTCCGGCTTGTTCAGGCGCAAGCTTGATTTCAATCTGTTCTCCGGAACGGTTGTATATCTTAAGACTTAATTGATTGTTAAGTTCGGAGAAGTTGTCACCGTGATTTGCATATTTGGTAAATTCAAGTCTGCCCTTAGTGCCGTTTAACACCATTTGATAACCCTCGATGGGTGAGTGAGCAGTAAGTGAATAGCTCATAACTGTGCCACCGCTATATGCAACATTGACGCAGATGCTGTCCTCAATGTCAATATCATCGGCAAACAGACATCTGTCACGGTAATATCCGTCCACATCTTCACATTCTAAGTATATCTTTTTGTAAAGATCTCTTTTTTCAATATCAAAGTAAAATTCACACTTATTCTTGTGCGGACAGGTAAGGCATCTTTCGGAACGCTCTTCGCGTGTATGACCGTAAAAACGCTTTGTACCATAAGCGTTAACGCTTACAGGATCCTGCTCCAAGAGCCAGTTGATAAGGTCAAAGTGGTGAGTTGACTTATGTACCAAAAGGGAACCGGAATTCTCTCTTATTCTGTGCCAGCGTCTAAAATAGTCTGCACCGTGAACGGTATCCAGCATCCACTGGAAGTGAACGCTTAAAACATCGCCGATTACGCCTGATTTAACAACCTCTTTTACGCGTGAAAGGGACGGATTGAAACGGAGGTTGAATGTAACAGTAACATTCTTGCCGGTTTCTTCCTGAACCTTTTTAATGTTCATTGCCTTTTCAAATGTGGTGGTAAGGGGCTTTTCACAAATGACATCGCATCCCAGCTTCATTGCACGGATCACATAGTCATCGTGAGTGGAGTCGATAGATGTAACGATAACTGTATCCGGCTTTACTTCCTTAATCATCTGATCAAAGTCGTTATAAACCGGAATTTCTTCGCCTACTAAGTCGCTTACAGCTTCGGCACGCTTGTGGTTAATATCATACACACCGCAAAGCTTACCATACTCTTTGTATTCTTGAACCAACGGTATGGAGTATGATACGATACCTCTTGCACCGCAGCCAACCTGAACATACTTTTTCATTTTGACATCTCCTTATTTAATATGCAATTGACAAGTCTATTGTATTGTGATATGATTGGTTTGTAAAGTAAAAATATTATGTTTTTTAGGACAAAATTAAAAAAATAACAAATTAAAAAACCGCGTTTTTGAGGAGAAAATCAAAACGGTGTAGCATAATAATGTATATTGTAGGACGAAATTAAGGAGAAAAATGGATGGAAACGCAAACAATTAGACTTGAAAACTTAAAAATAAAGCCGATTAATGTAAAATTACATGTTCCGCCGATTGTCTGGAAGGGTGACCGTATTGGACATATTGGCTGGAATGATGTGTTTTTTATGGTGGTTGAGGGTGAGTGTTTTTTAAGTATTGATTCGCAAAATTATGTGATCAAACCGGGCCAGCTTGCGTATCTGCCAAAGGGAAAACGAAGAATGTATACATCGGTATCCAAAAATTTTCGTATGTATGAGATGATTTTTTCTGCAAAAATAAACGATATGGATTTGATGGAGGCATTAAACCTTACCGAGCATGACTTTGTGGTGGATATGCCGGACGGAGACTATATCAAGGAACTTTTTGAAAGCTCAAGCAGAGATGAACTTTTCAGAGATCCTCTTTACGATGTTGCGTGGTGTGGGAATATCATCAACATTATCTATGCCTATGCAAGAGAAAGACAAAAGCTAAAAGGAAGCAGTAGTTTGTTTTTTAAGCCTGTTCTGGATTATATGGCACAAAATATGGATAAAGAAATTAAGCTTGATGAACTTGCGGGCGTTGTCTACATGCATCCCACCTACTTTGTAAAAAGGTTTAAGGAAAATTTCGGACTTCCTCCGCTTACTTATCTAAATAGAATGAGAATCTACACAGCCATGGGAATGCTCACCATAGATGCCTACAGCGTTGAGAGGATTGCGAAAATCGTAGGAATCGCCGATGCCTCGTATTTTGCGAGAGTCTTCAAAAAGTATGTAGGAGTATCGCCGACCGAATATAAAAATGCATATATAAAAGGAATGTAATTGTTTTACATTCCTTTTATGTACCTTAATAAAGCACATTGATTTTAATAGTTAAAATAAGCCGATGGATGAGCTGGACACAATATGCGAATAAAAAAACTGGATTCTAAACCATTTTTCTTGCATTTTGCCATTGATTTTAAACTATTTTTGTGTTATAGTAATAAAACATGAGAATTTTTGTTGAAAAGGGGGGCGCTTATGTTCTGGAAATGGAAACATCGTATGTTTGAAAATTTCAGGTTTCGCTTGTTTGTCAAACTTTTTATTTTCTACATTTTTGTCTTTTTAGTCCCCTTTTTGATTTATGCCTCCTTTTTATCTCAATATGTAATGAGGGGATACAAGGAAGAAGCGATGGAGCTAAATGCCAAGGCGACGAATTATATTCGACAGACTATTGACAGAAACCTGTCGGATATTGATGTGGTTGCACTGCAGTTGGCAGAGAGTGAAGAAATTATAGACTTTGTCCAGCGCACCGATTTGTCTGATGAGGAAAAACCCTACCATGTTTGGCGGGTAGCGCAAACCATCGAAAAGCACTGTCTGTATAAAGATACCATTCGCGAAATTCACATCTTTGCTGAAAGTTCGGATTGTGTAGTTACGCCTACGGCGTGCTACGCACAAGATGAATATTTCAACAAATATTTGTGGAACTCGGGTATTTCGCTGACAGACTGGACGGCGTTTTTAAAGAACTCCCGCGTGAATGCATCACCCATGATTTGCAAATTTGCTGACGGCGATGATGCGACGGCAGTGATTATGCGTCCGGGACAGCGTGACCGGAATGGAAATATACCGATTTTGATGGTTGTTCTGGATAAAGAGACAATTCTTAATGCCTATGCAGAGCTGGCATCTCCGGAGTATTTGTCCTACTTTGGCATTGCCTCCAACAAAGATATCTTGATTCAGTCCGGCGAGGCACCAATCCCGTTCCGTCCGGAGGCTTTGACCCAAAACCATGAAACGGTGCAGGAAGGCAGTAACGGATATGTGGTGTTTCACAGCAAATCCGAGAACCTGGACCTGAATTACATCTGTATGCTGCCGGAAAGACAAATTCTGCATGGAGTTCGACGGATTAATCTGGTGTTGTTTATCGTGATTACGCTGGTGGCGTTGTTGCTTTTGATCCTTGTCTTAGTTTTTTCCAACAAGACATTCAAGCCGATTAAAAGCCTTGCTTTCTTTGAGGTGGGTGAAAAAACCTACAATTTTGACAGCGTAGAGGAGTTTCGCGGATTTTTGGTAAACATGATTCATTCCAACAGCCAGCTCAATGAGGCTGTTTCCCGTCAGCAAGAGTATATCAATCACAACTTCTTCAAGGCTTTTATCCAAAATTCATCAACGGTAGACGGCCAGATGCTGTCTGCAATGCTTGAGGAAACCAATATCACGCTAAAGGAACGCTATTTCCGTGCTGCGGTGGTTGAATTCTGCGAATCGAATTTTGACAATATAGATAACTTCAACATCATCTCTTGTTTTCAGGATGTGCTCAAGGAATATCGAATCAAGCACAGTGTAATCCCGAGCGTAAACGGCGAAATCATCCTTTTGCTTGCGTATGACCGCGGAGACGAGCGAATACGGGAAGCGTTTGAAAAGGTGGTCAACCATCTGGAAGCAAAAAATCACATCAGCGCCCATATCAGCGCAGGCAGAGGAATCACCTCGATAGATAAGTTCAGCAAATCCTACGAGGATGCACTTTTGGGGCTGGAAAAGAGAACGCAAAAGGTCTCGGTGTTTGACAAAGGCAGCGGCATGTCCTATGAAGAATACTTCGGCTTTATTAAGCGTGACAAACTGATTTATGATATTCGCCAGGGGGATACGGAGGCGGTCCGCAATGTCCTGGGAATGATAACAGATAGCATCTTTATAAAAAGGACGACCACCCGCGGCATCCAGAACTACATCATGCAGCTGTTGGATGGTGTTTTAAAAGAGGCGTTGGATGCAGAACACGCAAATGAAATCTGGGTGAAAAAGTGCCTGCATGACAGTGCTCAGGCTGTCAGCGAGCAAGATGCCAAGAAGGCGTTAGAACAGATTGAGGGTTGCTTTGCAGAAGCGTCCCGTCATATTATGGAAGGAAAAGCGAGAAAAGAAACCGATGTGATTGAGCAAATCGTTCGGTATGTGGATGAACACTATGCAAATCCGGATTTAACGCTAAAGCAAATTGCAGAAGAATTAAATGTTACTTCGTATAAATACATCTCGGAAGAGTTTAAACGCAAAACGGGAATGAAGTTTACGGACTATTTGCACAGCACGCGTAATAACGAAGCGAAGCGCTTGCTCCTTACAACGGACCTTAAGGTGTTTGAAATTTCCGAGCGGGTGGGATATATGGGCGCCAATGCTTTTGTAAAAATTTTCAAAAAGCTAAATGGAATCACGCCGGGCAAATTCCGCCAAAGCGGAAAACTTTAATTGGGCAAGATGCACAAAACAATCCGCAGTTGTGGAAAACGAACCACAACTGCGGATTTTTCTCTATTAGTTCCTTGTTTTTTGTTAAAGTAATTTTTGAATAAAGCCGGACAAACGCAGTAAATACGAGCGAAAGAGATGCCTTTGACCCCCGAGGAATTGATAATTGTCAGTGGGTGGATTTTGGCATATATATTCCAAAAATAACACTTGACGCAAGGTAATTTTACATATATAATAAACACAAAGAATATAAAATTTAGAATTTTTTTGTCAAAGAAAAAATTCGGGAGAAAAGGAGATTTTATGTTATGAAAAAGAGTTTAAAAAGGGCAGCAGCGTTTCTCTTAACCGCAGCAATGGCAGTTTCTCTTGCCGGATGCGGTGACAAGAAGCAGACAGACATTCAGGGTAGCAGCGAAGGCTTTCCCGAAACCGTATCCATTTTCACCAAAAAAAGAGGTACCATTATTGGTGACATGAAGGACTACAACGACATTTACGCATATAAGCTTCTGGAAGAAACAACCGGCACTCATATCGACTGGGTGCTTCCTATGAGCTCTGCGTTCGGTGAAAAATTCAACATGATGATTGCAAGTGGCGAGTATCCCGATGTTATCCATACCACATGGGATGAAAAAGGCGTTGTGCAATACATCAATGACGGTGTAGTCTTTGACATGGCTCCTTATGTTGAAGAGCAGATGCCCAACCTCTGGAACTTCCTGAAGGAACATCCGGATATCGCAAGAGCGGTTATGTATGATGGCGGAAAAGTACATACAGCACCATTTTTACAAAAGGATAACAGAACCGCTGTTTACATAGGCCCGGTTATGAGAACCGACTGGCTGGAAAAACTGAATCTGGAAGTTCCCACCAATGCAGAAGAGCTTTACAATGTATTAAAGGCGTTTAAAACTCAGGACCCCAATGGCAATGGCCAGGCAGATGAAATCCCGATGTCTGTGGTAGGTACCAAGAGCGATACCGGTCTGGCGGCTTTGATGCACATGTTCGGAACCAAGATGGGCTTCTATGTAGTAGACGGCAAAGTTAAATATGGTATTCTGGAGCCGGAGTTTAAAGAAGCACTTTCCTACATCGTAAAACTTTATAGCGAAGGCTTGGTTGATGGCGACTATATTCTGCAAGACAGAACAAACCTGCTTGGTAAAATCACTAATAACCAGGTTGGATTCTCCTTTGAATATCAGCCCACCCAGGTTATGACCACCATGGCAGCGAGTGATCCCAGCTTTAAGTTTGAAGGTATTCCTCACTTTAAAGATTCCAATGGCGTAAGAAGATCCATGATTGAGAGTTACAGCCAGCTCTATGGCGGTAGCTCCTCAGCGATTACCACGAACTGTAAAGACCCCCTTGCTGTTATGAGATGGATGGACTTCATCTATAGCGAAGAAGGCCACAATATCATGAACTTCGGTAAAGAGGGAGACACCTATACTGTAGTTGACGGTCAGATTAAGTATGCTGACAAGATCGAAAACAACACCGAAGGCTTGACTCGTTCTCAGGTATGGGGTAAGTATTTTGCTACCTATACCCCTGCGTTTATAGGTGTTCAGGACTGGGATTGTTACGGTCAGTATTTGAGTAAAGAAGGTAGAGCGGCAGTTGAGACATGGACTACCGACACCCTGACTGATAGAAACCTCCCCAGCTTGATCTTCGAGGATGCGGACAGAGAAAATCTTTCCAAGATATTTGCTCCGATTGAAACCTATGTGGATGAGCAGGTTGTTAAAATCATCCTGGGTCAGGAGAGCATGGATAAGATTGACAGCGTCTGCAAAGAAATCAAATCCAGAGGCATCGATGATGTACTTGATATTTATCAAAGAACATACGATGCATACATGAACAAAGACCTCGGATTTTAAGTAACCGAATGAATCGCACGCGATATAAGCGGGCGGAAGAGATTGATGCCGGCAGCGGTACGGATAAAGTGCTGCCGGCAACTGTCTTCACTTCTGTTTCAACCTATTATATATAAGGTAGGTTGACAAAATAAATCTCGGTCAGCTCGACATAGCTGAGATAGGCAACATCACCAGGGCGATGCAAAGCCGTTGTTGATGGGACCGCAGTTTATCAAAATGCTATGACGCTCTGATGCAAAAAGTCATGAAAGTGAACAGACACCAATAATGAAATAAGAGAGGAAGAATTAAAGATGACAACGCAAAGCAAGATGCTGCGCAATGATGCGCGCAGCGTATTGTGGAGGGAGATAAAAAAGCATAAGCATGTTTATATTATGTTAAGTCCGATTCTGCTTTATTACATTGTCTTCCGTTATATTCCGATGTTTGGTAACATCATCGTTTTTCAGGACTATAAGGTTAGCCGCGGATTTTTAGCCAGCGATTTTGTTGGTCTTAAGCATTTTAAGACCTTCTTAAATGACATCTATTTCTGGCGGCTGCTCAGAAACACCTTGACACTGAGCCTTTACCAGCTGATTTTCTACTTCCCGATGCCGATTATTCTGGCACTCCTCTTAAACGAGGTTCGGAACATGAAATTCAAAAAAGCGGTACAAACCATCACCTATATGCCACACTTTCTTTCTGTGGTTATTGTTTGTAGTATGATCAGAAACTTCGTAGCAGGTGACGGTGTTATTAACTCGGTAATAGAATCCCTAGGTGGTAACCGAGTTCCGTTCTTGACGGACCCAAAATACTTCCCGGGGGTTTACACCGTATCTCATATCTGGCAAGGTATAGGTTGGGGTAGTATTATTTATCTCTCTGCTCTGTCAAGTATCGACCAGGAGTTGTACGAGGCGGCAGCGATTGACGGTGCCGGCAGATGGAAACAGACCATACATATTACCATCCCGGGAATCCTTCCCACAATCTCGATTCTGCTTATTATGAATATAGGCCATTTGCTTTCAGTGGGCGCCATGAAGATTCTTCTTCTTTACAACCCTGCAATTTATGAAACAGCAGATACCATTAGCACTTATGTGTACCGTCAAGGTATCTTGAACGCAAGTTACAGCTACAGCGCTGCCGTTGGTTTGTTTAACTCAATTATTAACCTTATTCTGCTTAACATAGCTAATAGGTTTAGTAAAAAAACAACCGGCAACGGTCTGTATTAAGGAGGTGGCAAACAATGAATCATAGAACAACCGGAGAAAAAATCTTCGCAGTATTTAACACAATTATCCTTTGCATGCTGGTGGTTGTAACATTGTACCCCTGCTTGTATGTCTTGTTTGCTTCCTTTAGTGAACCGTTGGAATTTTACCGCAGCAACAAGCTGTTGTTAGCACCTGCAGGCTTTTCTTTAGAGAGCTATAAGCATGTGTTCAAAAGCTCCTTGATTTGGACCGGATACGCAAACACTGCTTTCTATGTAATAGTGGGAACCACATGCAATGTATTCGCTACTGTACTGGGAGGTTACTGTCTTTCCAGAAGGAATCTGCCCGGTAAAAGCTTCATTCTCATGGCGATGGCGTTTACCATGTACTTCCACGGCGGTATGATCCCCAACTTCATCTTGGTGCGTTCACTCGGATTGTTGGATACCAGAGCAGCAATGTTTTTGCCCGACTTGATTAGTACCTATAACATGATTATTGTAATAACCTACTTTAAAGGTCTGCCGGAGAGTTTGGAAGAAGCTGCAATCATTGACGGTGCCAACGAATGGACGGTTCTCTTCAAGATTTTGCTTCCTCTTTCCAAGCCGGTTGTAGCGGTTATTGCTCTGTACTACGCAGTTGGTATCTGGAACGACTTTATGACCGCTGTCCTCTACATCAGTTCTCAGGATAAGTACCCGCTTCAGTTGGTACTGCGTGAGATTCTGATCTCCGGTTCCTTGCAGGCCCAGGAAGCACAGCAGGTTAATGACGCATCCGCATCGGAAGAAACGATTAAGTATGCTGTCATGGTAGTTTCTACCGCACCGATTCTCTGTGTTTATCCCTTCATCCAGCGCTATTTCACCAAGGGTGTTATGATCGGCGCAATTAAGGGCTAGAAAGGAGAATTGGCGTGGAACAATTAATCGCGAATGACACGCATGTTCCTCATAAAGACGACGACGGCGTAGTACGCATGTACGAAATCCCCGATTGGTGGAAAGGCAGCGCACAGGATGTATGCGAAACCGTAAAGCTGGTCAAAAAAGGCGAGGTGGAGGAGCTTTGCAAAACCCCTGGCGGATGGCCTGTCTATATGGTTCGCTACGGCAAAAAGAATGACCTAAAACGCACTGCTAACCTAAGCTCTGCAATGGGCGGCGATGACTTTAGCGCTTATGCCGACAAAAGCGGCGAGGATTATGTCCCCACCGTTTGTATGGTTGGTGCTTGCCACGGCGGTGAGTTTGAAGGCACGGTTGCAATCAACAACCTGATTAAGAACATCGAAACCGGCACCGACTATGCCGGCAACGAGAATAAAGAACTCATGGATGCCCTAAAGAACATCAATCTGTTGCTGATACCCTGCGCCAATATGGACGGCAGAGCCAGAATCCCCGTAAGGACTATGGTTGGGCAGAGCAGAAGCAATTTCCGCCGTTACTGCCACGGGTTATGGAACGATGGCACAGAATGTATGCATCCCAAATGTAAAACCATTCACCCCATCAAGGAGCAATCCTCCTTGATTGGTGGTTACTTTAACGATGACGGTGTCAATATCGTGCATGACAATTTCTTCTTCCCCATGGCAGAAGAAACCAAGGCACTGCTTAAGATAGCCGATGAGTATGTACCCGATATTACCCTTCATCTTCACAGCGGGGCTTATAACAGACCAACATTTTTCTTGTTTGATTATATGCCCAAACCTGTACGGGACAGGATGGAAGAATTATCCCACCGCGTTGCCGGCGCATACGAAGCACTCGGCATCGGTGAACAGTTCTTTGACCGCCCCATTAAGGACCGCTCGGAAGATGGATTTCCGTCTTTTAACATCAGCTCGGCATGGACAGCAATTTGCGGTGAACCCTGTATCATTCATGAATCGAATCAGGGTGTGCTTATGGAAGATGACCTTCCAAGAAGAAACCCGCATAGTTTCTTATTTGAAGATATTTATTTACATCATCAAATATTATTTAAAGAAACATTTAACTATGTAAAGGAGTGTAAAAAATGAAAAAGTTAATTTGTAGTTTATTAGCCCTGGTTATGTTAGTAACCACCGTGAGCGGTTTTGTTGCCGCAGAAGGCACAATCGGCGCAGGCGGAGATAAGATTACTACCGTGAAAGAATTTCCGTTTAGTGGGACCTCTACCTATGGTTTTGATACAGTAGGAAGCGGTGCTACTGTTACACCGGTTGTGGATGGAGAAGCAAATGGTGGATATGCGCTCCAAATCGCTGGAAATAAGGCCTTTACCATTAAGGACTCCTCCTTTGGTAGTGCTATTAATTCCGGCATCTATGAGACCTATATGGAATTTAAGACCGCAACTCCGGAAACTGCAATCATCCGCGAGCGTTTGACAGTATCAGGCTCTAATGGTCTTCATGTAAATGCCGCAAACGCCTTTCACTATATCCTCAGAAGCACCGGTGACGAGGAGTTGCAGTTATTTGCAGACAGTGATGTTGTTACTACCGATTGGAATACCCTTTCTGTTCGCATTGATTTTAACAATGGAACATGGGCATGCTTCCTCAATGGCGAAAAGAAATCTTCTGGAGACCTCCTTACCTTTGAAACCTATAACAGCATTGCTGCGTTGCAGTATTATTTCGACAATGTTACCGTTCGTAACTTAAAAGTCAACAAAGTATCTGCTCCGGCTGAAATCCTGGCACCTCAGGCTGATGCAACACTGAGTGGCGCGGTTGAGCTTTCTGCTTTTGGTAAAAATGCAGATAAGGTAGAGTTCTATATCAACGATGCGTTGGTGCAGGAGTTCAGCAACGAGGCTGACAGTATCTACACCTATACTTACAATCCTACCACTAGTGGTCCCAAGCAGTTTGATGTCTATGTATACAGCGGCAACGAAGTGGCTATGGACAGCCGTGCGTTCGCAGTAGCACAGAGGGGCAAGGTTACCGAAACTGAAGTGACAGGCATAGAGTATACTGAACCCCAAAAGAACAATGCGAATGTTTTCGATAGCTCATTCTCTGTAGATGGTCGAGTTTGTGTTGAAGGTGATATTACCCTTCACAGCGATACCGGCACCAGATACTTCTTTGAAGTTAGAGCAACTCCAATTGGTGGTGGTGACGCCGCAGCACTTAGCGACATGTTAGGATGTTCTTCTAAAGATGCATATTATCTCTTCAAAGATGGTGCAGTTTACGGTAAGCCGTATTACACGGCAGGTCAGAAGATGCACATCAAGCTGGTGATTGATTTTGATGCTGACCAATATGAATTTTATGTAGACGGCAACCATATTGTAACAAGAGGTGTAAATACATCAATGAGTTCAGCTGCCAACATTTCCAAATATCAAGGTGCTGCGGGACGGTTCAACCTGCGTAGTAATCCTACTAGTTCAACCGCAACTCTTGAAAACTTTATAATGTACCAAGAGGCTACATCCGCTCAGGTTACAGGCGTGGCTTACGACGGTGCAAATGATGCTAAAGTAGCAAG
>JAZOWR010000140.1:0-3594 GCA_045659345.1 Ructibacterium sp. | reverse complement strand
GATTGATGCTTTTTACTGCTACCGGGACAGGCTCAAAGCCTGTCCCCTCTACGGTTTTAAGTCCGGGCATGAGATTCTAACCACAGTCACCCGGACAGCCTTTATGGATTCGGAATTGACGCTTGACGAGTTTAATAGTATTATTATCCTTGCCGAACAGGCACATATTCAAATGATGGAGGACAACTACAATGCAGGATGGAATGAGCAAAACCCGCAAGGGTGACCGGGAGATTATTTCAGTCTCCCTCCCATTGGAATTGTATGACCGGATGCAGGAAGTATGCGACCACTACAACATGAACCGCTCCAGTATGGTAGCCTCAGCCATTGCCGAATACCTTCGAAATCTGGGTGTGCGGGTAGGTGAACGCTGATGGCAAGGAAAGCAAGCGATCCGTCATTCCAGTTCTGGTTTGATGAGAAGTTTTACACTGTCCAAGGTGCAAAATCCATGCTGAGCGGAACCCGGGACGATATATCCACCATGCGATCGGAATATACCCGGATGCGGGATGTGGCACAAAAGCGGGTTAAACGCCTGGGGGAGTCATTCCCGGAATCCAAAGCATATACTCAGCATCAGTCCGGTTTTCCCCGGCTGAGGGATATATCCCCGCAGGATCTGCCATATGCCTTTTCTGAGCTTGCAAAGTTTGTCCGGGCTAGAACATCGACTGTTACCGGACAGAGGATAGCACAGGAGAAGACAATGGCAACCCTAAACAAGGCAGTCGGTGCGGGGGCTCCCAGTGAGGAAGATGACGAGGAAGAGGAAGCCGGAACCAGTAAACAGGCGGGAGTCACCAAAGAGAATTACTGGCGGGTCATTAAAATTCTTGAACGAGCCCGGAAGAACAAGGCAACCTATGGCTCCGATAAGATTGTCACCCTTGCCGAGGAAACTATGGGACTGAGCAAAAGGCAATTCAAGGTGGTTTTGAACAATCTGGACAAGATTGCCCCCAATGCCGATGATTTCCAAGAATCCTTGCAGGACTACATGGCAAGGCACAATCTGAAGGGTTATAGACAGGTGGCAATGTCTAAATTTATTGAAGAAGTAGGTTGGTAAGCAGTTATGGTTGTAAAATGTGCGGATTTTCAACCGGAAAAGTATTTTGCGAAGCCCCCACTGCTCAAAAACCGGAAGGGGAATCCCGGAGGAAAGAAAAGGCATTATGTTGGGATCACTACGGCTTTTGACATCGAGACAACCCTTCTGGACGATATTGAGCAGTCTGTCATGTACATCTGGCAGTGGCAGTTTGGGGAGGACTATACTGTCATAGGCAGGACATGGGACGAGTTTCTGGATTTACAGAAACGTATAAAGACCGTTCTCCCGGATGACAGGTGGCTTGTGGTATACGTTCATAATCTCAGCTACGAGATGGCTTTTTTGAAGGGAATATATCAATTTTTCCCGGATGATGTGTTTGCCATTGCATCCCGGAAAGTCATAAAAGCGGACATGTGGGGCTGTTTTGAGTTTCGGTGCAGTTATAAGCTCACCAACATGAGTCTGAAGCAGTTTACAAAGAAAATGAACGTGAAACACAAGAAACTGTCCGGGGAGGATTTCGATTATTCGCAGAAACGCTACCCGTGGACGGAGTTGTCTGATGAAGAGCTTGAATACTGTGTAAACGATGTTCTGGGACTGGAAGAAGCAGTGAACGCACTCATGGAACGTGACGGGGATACTCTTCAGACTATCCCCCTCACTTCTACCGGATATGTCCGCAGGAACGCAAAAAGAGCCATGAAGGACGGGTCTGTCCATCATAATTTCGTCTATAGCATCCTCCCAGACATTGATACCTATAACGCACTGCGGGAGGCATTCAGAGGGGGCAACACCCACAGCAATCGTTATTTCGCCGGGGATATAGTCGAGAACGTTCACAGCGCAGATAGGTCTAGCAGTTATCCCGCTGTTATGTGCAATTGCGAGTATCCTATGAGCGCATTTATTCCTATTCTGGAAAAAGACTTGAATCCCGGATATATTGCCCGTTGCATTAAGATTCGGCATAAAGCACTGCTTTTGAGAATAGGAATTGAGAATTTACGGCTGAAAAATCCCTATTGGGGATGTCCGTATCTCAGCAAGGACAAATGCCGTAAATGCAAGGATGTGGTAGATACGTTTGACAATGGCAGAATTCTTTCCGCACACTACATTGAGACTACTGTCACTGATATTGACCTTAAAATCATCATGCAGGAATATGACGGAGACATCTACTTTCTTCAAGGGTGGTATGCATCTTATAAGAAACTTCCTCAACCGCTGATTGATGAAGTCATCAAGTACTATCGGGAAAAAACAGAATTGAAAGGGGTCAAGGGCATGGAAGTCTACTATGACAAGGCAAAAGCACTGCTCAACAGCCTTTATGGCATGATGGCACAGGATCCAGTGAAACACAGCATTATATTCAAGCAAGAGGGGGACTGGGAAGAGGACAATACGAAGACCGATGCGGAATTACTGGAAATCAGCAACAAAAAAGCATTTTTAGCGTACCAGTGGGGGGTCTGGGTGACCGCCCACAGTCGTGAAGCACTCGAGCGGGGAATCAGACTGATACATGAAACGGAGGGAGCAGATTTTGTTTACTGTGATACTGATAGTTGTAAGTATGTTGGTCGGGTTGATTGGTCGGCTTATAATGCTGAAAGGATTGCTGAATGCAAAGAATCGGGAGCATATGCTACCGACCCTTCTGGAGTCACTCATTATATGGGAGTTTTTGAAACCGAAGACAACCCGGAGACGGGAGTAGCGTATAGGTATTTTAAAACTCTGGGGGCTAAGAAATATGCGTATATTGAGCAAGAGGGTGAGGGAGTCCACTGCACTATTGCGGGAGTCAATAAGGCAAAGGGAGGTAAAGAGTTGGACGAACATGGTGGCATATCGGCATTTGCTGAAGACTTTATCTTCCGGGACGCAGGTGGAACCCAGGCGGTTTATAACGATTCCCCGGAGGTTTCTGAGGTGGTTATTGACGGACATGTTTTACCGATTACTTCTAACGTTGCTATCTTACCCTCCGAGTACACACTAGGAATCACAGGAGAGTATGAAAGAATTCTGAAATACTCAAAAATGTATCTGGACAATCCTTATGTAATATGATAAACTTATTAAGGTGGCAGGTACGGGGAGCCGGACGAAAGCGAACAACTCCCAACGTGACAAGAAACAAGACTGTCAGACTACCAACACAAAGGATGCATCGGACTGTGCGAGGATCCGATACTGCCACCAGAACCCAAACACCATTTTAAGGAGGAACTCAAGCATGGAAATCATCAAAAAGACTGAAGGACTGACCTCTGCCGACCTCTACAATCTGACTAAGGGCAATGATGTAAGGAAGATGCAGGATGCCAAGGGAGAGATTTTGGACATCCTGAAGTATGTTGTCTACACTGATACGGATGTCAAGGGTAATGAAATGACTGTGCTGTCTGTTGAAACTGTTGACGGAGCCAAGTACGCTACGAACTCCAAGACCTTCGTCCGCAATTTCACTGACATTCTGGCAATCTTTACCGCAGGAGGGGAAGAATCCCCCACCC
>JAZOWR010000139.1:0-8824 GCA_045659345.1 Ructibacterium sp. | reverse complement strand
GGTGCAGGGGCATTGGCTGCAGGGGGGATTATCAGTTTGATTAAGTCGCTGCCTTTGATTGTTAAGACATTTGGCGGGGCTATGAAGAGTATCACGGGGGATCGGAGCACAACACAGCTTCGTACAGAGCAAGATATAAATATAAAAATTGTGGTTACCGCCATCTTTATACTTACGGTCTTGGTTTGGTTGGTTCCCGTGATTCCGATATCATTCTTGGGTGCTGTCATTGTGGTTGTATTTGGATTCTTTTTTGCAACCGTTTCCTCTCGTATGGTTGGATTGGTTGGAAGCAGCAACAATCCGGTCTCTGGTATGGCAATTGCAACCTTATTGATTACAACTCTGATTTTGATGGCAACCGGAAATAGCGGAGAAAACGGTATGTCAAGTGCGATTGCTATTGGTTCGATTATTTGTATTGTGTCTGCAATTGCAGGTGATACCTCTCAGGATTTAAAAACAGGATTTCTTCTTGGAGCAACACCCAAAAAGCAGCAAATTGGTGAGTTGATTGGAGTTGTTGCTGCAGCATTTGCCATTGGAGGAACATTATATTTGCTTGATTATGCATGGGGATTTGGTACAGACCAGCTAGCAGCGCCTCAGGCAACCTTGATGAAACTGTTGATTGAGGGTGTTATGGGCGGCAATCTCCCTTGGGCACTGGTATTTATCGGGGCATTTATTGCGATTGCTGTCGAAATTTTAGGGATTCCTGTTTTACCTTTTGCAATCGGTGTATATTTGCCGGTACAGCTCAATGCATGTATTATGGTTGGTGGGTTGATTCGCCTGGCATTTGATAAGATAAAGAAGAAAGAGGAAGAAAAGAAGAAGATAATCAATGATGGCATCTTATTTTGTTCCGGTATGATTGCAGGCGAAGGACTTGTGGGGATTTTACTTGCGCTTTTGGCTGTCTTTGGTGTGGATTCTGTGATTGATCTTTCTGTTCGTATAGGTATTCCGACCATAGTTGCCAATGTAGGTGGCTTGCTGCTCTTTGGTATTATTATTTTAACAGTATTAAAATTTTCACTCTGGAAGAAGCGTGGATAAGGTATGAAAAAGAAGGATGAAAATTTTCTTGAGCGAAAACCATACCGTCAGGATCACCTTACTTGGTCTAAAGATCAGGATGGAATGGTAGTGCTGGAGATTGAGAATACAGGTTTTTTCAATCGAATTGCTCAAAGATGCTTAAATAAGCCAAAAACCTCTTTTGTGCATCTGGATGCTTTGGGGAGTTTTATTTGGACGAGATTGGATAGAGAAAAAACCATTGTAGATTTAGGCAAAGAAGTAGAAATGAAGTTTGGCAAGGAGGCGCAACCGCTGTACGAACGCCTTGCGAAATATATACAGATTTTACACAGTTACGGATTTGTTCAATGGAACTAAAAAATAATGGCTCGATATGAGCCATTATTTTTGCGTTATAAGCACCGTGCCCGGATAATAATGGGAAAGAATATTCTGATAATTTTCTCCGGACTCTGCCATATATTTTGCTCCGTATTTGCTCATCCCAACACCGTGTCCATCACCTTTAACTTCAAATATTGCTTGTTCATTGTTAAGTGTTAAAGAAAAATTAGTGCTGTTTAAATGAAAAAGATCCTTAAGTTCATGACCCGAAAAAGAAGTTCCATAAAGAATCATGGATTTAACATGTCCGATTTCACTTCGACAGACTTCGCCAATGGGAGAGCTTGCAACATCAATTTTTTTTGCGCCATGCAGAGCAGTTTTCAGGGCTTGTAATGGATAGATGACTTTGCTTTGATATTTTGAAGCTCGCACATCTGCTTCGCTTGCTACAGAAACAAGGTATGGAATTTCTCTATCCCAGACATCCATAGAAGACTCTGTTTTTCCCGCACTGACATGGAAGTAGCATGCCTTTGCAGGTTGTCCTTCAAAAGCAAGGTATTCTCCGGCGGTTTCTGATGTTGCTTGTGCAGCAAGGATGGATTCTGAGATGTGGGAAGAAAGATTGACGCAGTGATTAGCGTCGTCACAGAGCATTGCCTGGGAATGTGTTGGTGCAGACAGTTTGTGAAGAAGATAACTTCTTGTTGCAACAGCCTGTGCCTTCCATGCCTCTATGGGCGCATCTGCGATTGCCTCGTGCGCAAGTATCTGCTCTACGGATTCTTCAAGCGGAATTTCAATAACATTTCCCGTTTTGCTCTGCAAAACCGTGATTGTTTCAGGTATTGTATCCATAGGTGTGACGCTTGCGGGGACACTTTTGGGAAAAAATCTGACAACAACAAATGGAAGAAAGAGAAAAACCAGAGTGAATAAAAGAAAAGAGACTGTGATTCGTTTCATATTGTTAAACCCTCCTTATGGATTTCCTGGTTTATCAATATGAAAAAAATAGGAAAAACATGCTTGACATTTTGTTGTTTTTGTACTATAATACTTGGAGTTGCTTTGTGCAACAATCCTTACTCTTGACATCAGTCAAGGGTCAAAGTCCAAAAGGAGGTGACTTATCATGGCAGAAATCATGAACAAGTATGAAACAATCTTTGTGATTGATTCTACAAAAACCGAAGAAGAAATTACTGCTTTGGTTGAAAAGTTTAAGTCATTGATTGAAAAGTATGGTGAGATCGAAAGCGTTGACGAATGGGGCAAACGCAGACTCGCATATCCTATCAATGATTTAACTGAGGGCTACTATGTTTTGGTTAATTTCAAAGCAAACCCTGATTTTCCCACTGAGTTGGAGCGTGTCTATGGTATTACTGATGGTATCATTCGTGATATCGTAATAAGATGCGAGGAGGACTAGTCTATGATTAACAAAGCGATTTTGATGGGTAGACTCACCCGCGATCCGGAACTGAGACATACCAATTCAGGCACACCGGTTTGCAGCTTCAGCATAGCCGTTGACAATGGATATGGTGAAAATCGCCAGACCGACTTTATCAATTGCGTTGCATGGAATAAAACAGCTGAATTTGTCAGCAATTATTTTGGCAAAGGCAAGATGATTATTGTGATTGGTCGTATATCGACTAGAACCTGGGAAGGTCAGGATGGTAAAAAGAACTATTCGACTGAAGTTGTTGTAAGCGAAGTAAGTTTTGGAGAAAGCAAGCGCAGCCAGGATGGCGGAAGTTCTTTCGCACCTGAACAGGGGGCTCCTCGCAGAGCCGAATCGGCAGCACCTGCTTTCCCGGAAAATGTGTCAGATGATACCTTTACTCCTTTGCTTGATACCGACGACGACCTTCCGTTTTAATTTCTTAAAAGGAGGCTAATGAAATGTCTGAGGAAAAAAGAATTGAAAGACCCCGCAACAGACGCGCAAAGAGAAAAGTTTGTGCTTTCTGTGCGGATAAGGTAGAACATATCGATTATAAAGATGTTGCAAAACTGAGAAGATATGTAACTGAGCGTGCTAAGATTCTTCCCAGAAGAATCAGCGGTTGTTGTGCAAAGCATCAGAGACAGTTGACCATTGCAATCAAGAGAGCAAGACAGATTGCCCTGATGCCTTATACTTCTGACTAAGTATCAAAAAAACCGTAGGTTTAAAGCCTACGGTTTTTTCATACCCTTTTCCCTTATGGCATATACATATCATAAGGGAGGGAGTGAAGATGATAATTCATATAGTTACGGCAGGAGATACTATTTTGGCACTGGCAGACCGTTACGGAGTAAATGCGGACAATCTTTTGGCTGATAATGGACTAAAGGCAGATGACACCCTGGTAGTTGGGCAAGCTCTGGTAATTGCAGTTCCGCAACAGGTGCATGTTGTCCAGGCGGGAGAAACATTATCCCAGATTTCACAGCGTTATGGGATTTCCCTTCGTCAATTGTACCGCAATAACTTCCGTTTAGGAGGACTTTCTCAAATTATACCGGGACAGGAGTTGGTAATTCGCTACGAGAATCAAGGAGAAAAAGGAAGATTTGTCACTAACAGTTATGCATATCCTTATGTTGAGGAAGCACTTTTGCGTCCGCAACTTCCGTACCTTACTTATTTTGCACCTTTTACCTATGGGATAAACATAAACGGCGGTCTGGTTGCTTTAGATGACGAAGCGCTCATTGCGTTAGCAGAGGAGTATGGAACAAAACCATTGATGCATCTTTCTACTTTGACTGAAGAAGGGGGATTTAGTAACGCTCGGGCAAGTCTTGTTTTTAATCAGCCGGAAACACAGGAAGCGTTAATTACGCAAATCCTTTCCTTGATGCAGGAAAAAGGATATCAGGGACTGGATGTGGATTTTGAATTTATCTACCCCGAGGAACGCTTTGACTATATTTCGTTTTTGCAAAATCTTCGGACACGGTTAAATGCAATTGGTCTACCGTTGTTTTCTGCGCTTGCACCCAAAACATCGGACACCCAAATGGGAGTCTTATACGAGGGGCATGATTATGCGGGGATTGGGGCATCAGCCAATGCGGTGCTTTTGATGACCTATGAATGGGGCTACACATTTGGTCCACCGCTGGCAGTTGCGCCTATAAACAATGTCCGTCGCGTAGTAGAGTATGCATTAACCCGTATTTCGAGAGAAAAGCTGTTTTTGGGAATTCCCACATATGGATATAACTGGACATTACCCTATGAGAGGGGCAATCCCGGCGCACCATCTCTTTCCCCGATAGAGGCGGTTAATCTGGCGCGGAAATACGGTGCAGAAATCTTATATGATACGCAGGCGCAGTCTCCCTGGTTTCGTTATACCGATGAGGCAGGGCAATTGCATGAAGTTTGGTTTGAAGACGCCAGAAGCATTCAAGTAAAGCTTGCGCTTGCCAATGAACTGGGCTTGCGTGGAGTGGGTTATTGGAACTCCATGCGGGAATTTCCGCAAAATTGGGTAGTATTAAATCAAGAATATCAAATAGACGAAAACCCTGACTTTTTTTAAAGTCAGGGTTTTTAAGTTTACTGTTTTTGTTTCTTTTCGTGCGCAGATTTTGCAGCAGTTAAAGTGTTTCGCATCAGCATAGCAATGGTCATAGGACCAACACCTCCGGGGACCGGAGTAATAGCACCTGCAATCGGTTGAACCTCCTGGAAGTCTACATCGCCGCAGAGCTTTCCGTTTTCGTCTCGATCCATACCGACATCAATAACTACAGCACCTGGCTTTACCATATCAGCCTTGACAAATTTAGGAATACCAACTGCTGCAACAAGAATATCAGCTCTGCGAGTAACATCCTTTAAATTCTTTGTTCTGGAGTGACAAATGGTAACCGTTCCGTGTTGATGCAAAAGAAGCATAGACATAGGTTTACCTACAATGTTGCTTCTGCCGATAACTACACATTCTTTTCCCTCAACAGAAACATCGCTTTCTTTAATCAGCTCCATAATTCCTGCAGGGGTACAGGGAACAAAATCAAAATCACCAATTAGGATTTTGCCGACATTGGCAGGGTGAAATGCGTCAACATCTTTTTCCGGCAAAATATGATCAATAATAATCTTGTCATTTAAGTGTTTAGGGAGAGGCAGTTGCACCAAAATGCCGTGAATCTTGTCATCATGATTCAAACGGTCAATCAATGCAAGGAGTTCTTCCTCGGTGGTATCTGCCGGTAGTGCATATTTTTCGGAATACATAGCAAGCTCTGCACACGCTTTTTCTTTGTTTGCAACATAGACCTGAGATGCCGAATCATCGCCCACGATGACGACCGCAAGTCCGGGCTGAGTTCCTGCCTCGGTCAGTCTTGCTACCTCCTGTTTCATTTCTTCTTTGACTCTTGCGGAGACCAGTTTTCCGCTTAGAATTTTTGCCATTGCTATTCTCTCCTTTTTGATAGGGTATCAAACATTGATTGGAATTACCAACCAGATCCAGCCGGCCGGCAAGTTTTAGTGCCTGAAAAACCAGATGATAATTTTCCGGACGCTTGTATTGCAAGAGTGCCCGTTGCATTTGTTTTTCTTGATAGGATTTTGGAACATAAACCGGTTGCATGGTTCTTGGGTCAAGTCCTGTATAATACATACAGGTCGAAATGCTTCCGGGAGTTGGATAAAAATCTTGTACCTGTTCCGGATTTAAATGATTATCCCGCAGGTATTCTGCCAATGCGATGGCGTCCTTCAAGCGGCTTCCCGGATGAGAGGACATTAAATAGGGAACTAAATATTGCTTTTTCCCCAACTGTTCATTAATGGTATAAAATTTTTTGGAGAATTGATCAAAGATTTTTCTTGATGGTTTTCCCATATATTTTAGAACATGGTCAGAAATATGCTCCGGTGCAACCTTTAATTGTCCGCTAATATGATAAGTGCAAAGTTCTTTAAAAAAGGTCTCATCATTATCATAGAGCAAATAGTCGTACCGAATACCAGAGCGTACAAAAACACGCTTAATCCCCTTGATTTTACGCAATTTACGCAGCAACAAAAGATAATCCTTGTGATTCACCTCAAGGTTCTTACAGGGGGAGGGAAAGAGGCACTGTTTTTCGGCACAGACCCCGTGAAGCAATTGCCCTTTACAGGACGGAGATCTAAAGTTAGCAGTTGGACCGCCGACATCATGAATATAGCCAACAAAATCCTTTTCCTTTGTTAGTCGTTCAGCCTCTTGAATCAAGGATTCATGGCTTCTTGAGGTTACCGTTCGTCCCTGATGGAAGGCTAGCGCACAGAAATTGCAGGCACCAAAACAACCGCGGGATGAGGTAAGAGAAAATTTGACCTCTGTAATTGCAGGAACTCCGCCTTGGCTTTCATACATAGGATGGTAGGTGCGCATATACGGGAGAGAATAGACAACATCCATTTCTTCTGTTGTTAACGGTTTTGCAGGGGGATTTTGTACAACATAAAAATCCCTGTCAAGCTGAGCAAGTGTTTTTCCTCTAACAGCGTCCTGTTCACGATACTGAAGACGGGTCGCTTTAGCATATGCTATTTTGTCTGTGCTTACCGCAGAATAATCCGGAAGAATCACACAATCCTCAGGCTTTGAAGACTGAAGATACATGGTCCCCGCAAGATAATTGATTTCTCTAACAGGAACATGGGCATTGAGGAGCTCTGCGATTTCTACAATTTGTCGTTCTCCCATACCAAAAATAAGAAGGTCAGCACCGCTGTCAATCAGAATACTCCGTCTTACCTTGTCGCTCCAATAATCATAATGCGCAAACCGGCGAAGACTCGCCTCGATACCACCAATCATAATAGGAATATCCCTGCCATATGCCTCTCTGATCCGATTGCAATAAACAATAGTGGCTCTGTCGGGGCGGTGAGCAATTTCCCCTCCCGGAGAATAAAAATCGGTATTCCTTCTTTTTTTGGCAACAGTGTAGTGATTTACCATCGGGTCAATGTTGCCGCCGGAAACCAAAAACCCCAGCCTGGGTTTGCCCAAACGACGAAAATCTTCGCAGGAATGCCAATCCGGTTGGGCGATAATTCCAACTGAAAATCCAGCGTGCTCCAATACTCTAGAGATAATGGCGGGTCCGAAACTTGGATGATCTACATAAGCATCGCCAATGACAAACACAAAGTCCAGGGACTCAATGCCTAAGCGCTCCATATCATTTTTTGAAACAGGTAAAAATCCATGAGATAAAGTATAAATATTTTTCATAGAATCATCATACATGATTTCGCAAAAAAATGCAAGTATTGACAGACTTTTTTATCATAAAATCCTTGCTTTTTTTCTATATGATGGCTATAATGGTGTAAGAATGAAAAGCGTAGGTGAAACAATGAAAAAGTATTGTGGAGCAGTATTTACAGACATTGACGGAACCTTAATTGACGAAAATCAAAAGATTTTTTATCCTACACCTAAGGTTAAGGAAGCATTTGTTAAATTAAAGGAAAAAGGTTTTTTGATTGGAGTTGCAACAGGCCGTGCTAAGTGCTATATTCCGGATTTAGGGATTGATTTTGATTGTTATGTTTCGTGTAACGGTGCTGTCGCCGAGGTGAATGGAAAAGAGTTTTTTCATTATACCATTCCGCATAATGATTTAAACGAAATCATTGCATTTATGGATCGAGAAAAAATGGGTTACATTTTGGAGAATTCAAACCAATGTTTGTATGATAAAAAATCACATGATGAAGTTATGAATATTTTGAAGGTATTTCATATTGACCCTCAAATCTTTTCTCCCGTTGCATCAACCAAGGATGTAGAAGTGAATCAAATCATGGTGCTTTACGATGATGAAGAAAAGCATCGGCGTCTAGCAGAACGCTTTGGCGATCAATATGCAATCCCTAAGCATCGTGGTGGTCTTGCGGCAGATCTTGGGAAAAAAGAGATTAACAAAGCAAGCGGAATTCGTGCAGTTCTTGAGGCGTTTCAGATTGACAGAGAGAACACCTATGCGTTTGGTGATCAGAATAACGATATTCAAATGCTTCAGGAGGTCGCGCACGGTATTGCAATGACACCTCATGCAGAATCTTTGACATGGATAGCGGAATACTTTACAACTGGCGTAAAGCAGGATGGTATTTATTGGGGGTTAAAACATTACGGTTTAATTGATTGACAATATGAAGAAAAGTAAAAAATCTCGCCTTTTGGCGAGATTTTTTTTGAATAAAAGGATATGATTTAATAAAAAATAGGTAAAAAAACTTGAGGGTGAGTTTATGTGTACAGCAATTTCAGTTTCGTTAAAAAACCATTATTTTGGCAGAAATTTAGATTATGAACATACTTTTGGAGAAAAGGTTTGTATAACTCCAAGAAAGTATTTGTTTCAATTTCGCAATGGAAAAAAAGTCACAAATCACGGTGCAATCATAGGTATGGCATTGCCGTAT
>JAZOWR010000138.1:0-4238 GCA_045659345.1 Ructibacterium sp. | reverse complement strand
GAAGGCCTTCCCATACACCTAAGAAAATCCCGGGCGTTTCGTGCCATTTGCGAAAAACTTCCGATTGTGATTCGTGACGACGAACTGATTGTTGGCTGTAATAGTTATGTGCGCAGAGGTTGTCAGACCTTTCCTGAGTTTTCTAATCAATGGTTAGAGGATGAATTTGACACAGTTGCTACCCGCAGTGCCGACCCGTTTTATATTTCTGAAGAAACCACTGCAAAATTAAAGGAAGTACATAAATATTGGAAAGGTAAAACCTCCAGCGAACTTGCAACCTCTTTGATGGCGCCCGAAACTCTGACCGCAATTGAACACAATATTTTTACCGTTGGCAACTACTTCTACAACGGTATCGGGCATGTCAGCGCTGACTATGACAAGGTATTACGCATCGGCTATCAGGGCATTTACGAACATGCCAAGGCTGAAAGAGATAAATGCAAGATTTATGACAGTGATTATACCACCCGTTATTATTTTTTGACCTCCGTGATGGAATCTTGTGAGGCTGCCATTCTTTTTGCACAGCGCTACGCTGCATCTGCTCGCGAAATGGCAAGCAATTGCACCGATATGACCCGTCGCAACGAGCTCAATACCATTGCAGAGATTTGCGAACGAGTGCCTAAATACGGAGCACAAAGCTTTCACGAGGCTTGTCAATCATTCTGGTTCATCCAGTTGTTGATTCAAACCGAATCGAGCGGACACTCTATCTCCCCCGGCCGTTTTGACCAGTATATGTATCCCTACTATAAAAAGGATATGGAAAGCGGCAAGATTACCAGAGAACAAGCACAGGAATTGATTGACTGTGTCTGGGTTAAGCTCAACAGCTTGAACAAAGTGCGTGACTCCTTGTCTGCTGAGGGCTTTGCCGGTTACAGTATGTTCCAGAATTTGGTGGTAGGCGGTCAGGACATCCACGGATTGGATGCTACCAATGATTTAACCTTTATGTGTATTTCTGCATCCATGCATGTCAATCTGCCTCAGCCTTCCCTTTCCATGCGCGTCTGGAACGGAACGCCTCACGAATTGATGGTAAAGGCAGCAGAGCTGACCAAGACCGGTATCGGACTTCCTGCCTATTATAATGATGAAATTATTATTCCGGCACTGATTTCCCGCGGGCTTAGCCTAGAGGATGCCCGTGACTACTGTGTCATCGGTTGTGTAGAACCGCAAAAGGCAGGCAAGACCGACGGTTGGCATGACGCTGCATTCTTTAATATGCTCAAACCCATGGAACTGGTATTTAGTAACGGTGCTGATAAGGGCGTCCAGGTTGGGCCAAAAACCGGTACTTTAAAGGAACTGGATACTCCTTGCAAGTTCTTTGATGCATACAAAAAACAGATGGCATATGCCATCACCCTGATGGTCAATGCCGACAACGCGGTAGATACCGCTCATATGCAGCGTTGTCCCCTTCCCTTCCTCTCTTCTATGATTACCGACTGTATCGGTAAAGGAAAATCTGCGCAGGAAGGCGGAGCTGTCTACAACTTTACCGGTCCTCAGGGCTTTGGTATCTCTAATGCTGCAGACGGCATTTATGCCATCAACGAACTGGTATATAAAACCAAGACCGTAACCTTAGAGGAATACGCAGATGCTATTCGCAACAACTTCGGCATGCCCTACTGCGATGCTTATGCCAAGAACCTGACCATAGAGGTTGTGAAAGAGATTGCTGCCAAGGGCTATGAAATCAGCGAATCTCAGATTGGCGAGATTTTTGCTCAGGTAAAAGAAAACAACATAGACCCTGAAAAGAAAAAATCTTATCAGGCACTTTACCAAAAAATCAAGGCACTGCCCAAATTTGGTAATGACCTTGACGAGGTTGACAAAATTGGACGAGAGGTTGCCTACGCATACACCCGCCCGGTCCAACAGTATAGAAACCCCAGAGGCGGCATCTACCACGCAGGTCTTTATCCGGTGTCTGCCAATGTTCCGTTAGGTCTGCAGACAGGTGCAACCCCTGACGGCAGACTGGCAGGAACTCCGATTGCTGACGGTGTATCTCCGGCATCCGGCTGCGATGTCAACGGACCGACTGCAGCAGCAAATTCGGTTGCTAAGCTTGACCACGGCATCGCCTCAAACGGAACCTTGTTTAATATGAAATTCCATCCCTCTGCACTCAAGGGAACTTCCGGCATCGAGGCATTCATCTCCTTGATTCGTGCCTTTTTTGACCAGAAGGGAATGCATATGCAGTTTAATGTCGTAAGCCGCGAAACTCTGCGGGATGCCCAGTTGCACCCGGAGAACTACAAAAACCTTGTGGTTCGTGTTGCCGGCTACAGCGCATTGTTTACCACCCTTTCTAAATCCTTGCAGGATGATATTATTAACCGAACCGAACAGGGAGG
Organism: Ructibacterium sp.; assembly: GCA_045659345.1. GTDB lineage: Bacteria > Bacillota > Clostridia > Monoglobales > Monoglobaceae > Ructibacterium. The sequence continues at coordinate 1,848 of JAZOWR010000138.1, read as the reverse complement.
CTTTTAGGTACGATGACCGATCATTTACAAGTATCGGGCAGAATTTTCGATATTCAAAAATTTTCCGTCCATGACGGTCCGGGCATTCGCACCATTGTCTTTCTCAAAGGCTGTGCGTTAAGGTGCAGATGGTGTTGTAATCCGGAGTCGCAAAAATCGGAAATTCAGACCATGATGCAAAACGGAAAAGAGAAAACCATTGGCCGTGATGTGACGGTCAGCGAGGTGATCTCTATTGTAAAACAAGACGCTCCCTACTACAGACGGAGCGGCGGCGGCATGACCCTTTCCGGAGGAGAAATGCTATGCCAAAGCCAGTTCTCACTGGCACTTTTAAAAGCAGCCAAGCACGCCTGCATCAATACAGCGGTAGAAACCACCGGCTTTGCTCCCTTTGAAACCATCGAACAGATGCTTCCTTACATCGACACCGTTTTGATGGATATCAAACACACAGACAGCAAAAAACATAAGGAATTTACCACGCAACCCAACGAACGGATATTGGAAAATGCCGTCAAGATTGCAGAGAAAGCAAACCGGCTGATCATTCGTACTCCGGTGATTCCAACCTTCAATGACACCGAACGAGAAATTGCCGACATTGCCAAATTTGCATCATCTCTGCCCGGTGTAGAGGAAATACACCTCCTGCCCTACCATAACTTTGGCAACGACAAATACGAGGGACTTGGCAGAGACTATGGCATGGGAGATGTTCCCTCTCCCACTGAGGAACAGATGCAAATACTGAAATCCGTGGCAGAGCGCTACGGTCTAACCTGTAAGATAGGAGGATAGGACGATGAACCACGAACAATTCATGCAGGACAAGATGCGTATTGTCCAGGGACTGGTCCCCGGTAAACAGATTACCCTGGCACATATCATTGCAAATCCTGATGATATTCTTTACCGAAAACTCGGTCTTGACCCGGCAATCGAGTATGCCAAGACAGCCATTGGTATTGTCACCATGTCTCCGGCAGAAACAGCTATCATCGCAGGGGATATCGCCATCAAATCTTCCGGTGTAGAGCTGGGCTTTGTAGACCGGTTCAGCGGAACCTTGATTGTAACCGGCACCATCTCTGATGTGATGGCATCTCTTACTGCTTTGGTGGAGTATTGCCGTGATACACTTGGCTTTAGCGTTTGTCCTATAACCAAGACATAATGAAAAAGCTAATTTTAATGGGCAGAAGCGAAAGCGGAAAAACCACATTAACCCAGGTGCTTCGCGGGGAAAAAATCAGCTATGACAAAACTCAATATATTAAGTTTGAAAATTGCCTGATTGATACTCCGGGAGAATACGCCCAAACCAATCACCTGGGCAGAGCACTGGCGCTTTACGCTTATGAGGCAGATATCGTGGGGCTTTTAATCAGCGCCACCGAACCCTACTCCCTCTTCCCGCCATGTGTGACCTCCATGTGTAACCGTGAGGTTATCGGGATTGTCACCAAAGCAGAACAAGAGGGCGGTAACCCTGACCGGGCTGAAAACTGGCTTAGGCTCAGTGGATGCCAAAAGGTATTTCGCATTGATTCTGTCACAGGTTTTGGAGTCAACGAATTGATTACCTATTTAAATCAATAAGAAAAAAAGATTTTCACAGAAAAAAACAGAAATTCGGTTGACTTTCCAAATACGATGTAGTAAAATGTAAATATATGAAACAAATGATTTGAAATTAATAAAGAATGGAGCGATGACAATGGATATCAATTCACAAAATGTGGAGCAGATTGTCAGACAGGTGCTTCAGGAAATGAGCGGAAAGACCGCTGCGGCAACTCCGTGCGCTTCTTCCTCTGCGATTCCTGAAAAAAGCCGTGTCGCAAT
>JAZOWR010000137.1:0-2072 GCA_045659345.1 Ructibacterium sp. | reverse complement strand
CGTTCTCCGATTCCTTCTGCCAAAGCACATCCGCCCAGGATACAGAAAGGAACATCTGCACCCAGCGAGGTACCAAGCTCCGTCAGTTTTTCAATAGAGAAAGGGGAACCATACAAAAGATTTAGTCCCTTTAACACACCGGCAGCATCTGCGCTGCCGCCTGCCATTCCGGCGCCAACAGGGATGTGTTTTTCTAAAAAGATATCTACACCGTCATGGATACCCAGTCGTTGAAAAAAGAGATTTGCTGCCCGTACAGCAAGATTGTCCTCAGTGTTGGGCAGGGACGGCATATCAGAATCAACATAAATGTTACCATCTGAGCGCAAGGAAAGAGTGATTCGATCTGCAAGATTGACCTCTTTAAGAATCATTTTTACATCATGATATCCATTTTCGCGCTTGCCAATTACATCGATGGCGAGATTAATTTTGCCTCTGGCATCTATGGTAAGTTTATTCATACTGTCAACTCCTTTTGATTGCATTGAAAACAAGCACGCAGATTCCGGCAAGAATCTGCGTGCAAGGTTTATTATTCTTGTTCCGGTTCAGAATTGTCGGGGGTTTGTGTATCTTCAACCATAACAGAGGTTGTGAAGACAGCATCAAATTCGTCACCCTCAATCTTCTCTTTCTCAAGCAACAGCTCTGCAACCTTATGCAGATTATCTATTTGCTCGGTTAAGATTTCGGTGCATCGACGATAACATGCATCAATAATCTGCTTGATTTCTTCATCAATTAAAGCCGCGGTTTCCTGGCTATAGTCAATGGTATGACCATAATCCAGACCAATAAATACTTCATTGTTTTGGTCACCAAAGGTACGAGTCCCCAATTTTTCGCTCATGCCGTAGCGGGTTACCATTGCCTTAGCAATGTTGGTAGCACGCTCGATATCGTTGGATGCGCCGGTACTAATATCATTCAGTACCAGTGCCTCGGCAACACGGCCGCCTAAAAGAACCACAATTTCTTCCAGCATCTCAGTTCTGGAATTATAGTAGGAATCTTCTTTGGGTAGCGACAGCGTATATCCGCCTGCCCGTCCACGGGGAATGATGGAAACCTGATGGACGCGGTCCTGAGTGGGGAGCATCTTAGAAACCACTGCATGCCCTGCTTCGTGATAAGCGGTAAGTCTTTTTGCTTTCTCGGGAACTTTTCTGGATTTTTTCTCGGGGCCGGCAACCACCTTCATGATGGATTCTTCCAAATCCTCCATAGAGATTTCATGCTTCCCTTTTCTGGCTGCAGCAAGGGCTGCTTCGTTCATCAAATTCTCAAGGTCAGCACCGGAAAACCCAACCGTAGTCTTTGCCAGAATTGAGAGGTTGACATCGCTAGCTAATGGCTTGCCCTTGGCGTGAACCTCTAAAATTGCTTCTCTGCCCTTAACATCAGGGGCGTCAACAACAACCTGACGGTCAAAACGACCCGGACGCAATAGTGCCGGATCAAGAATATCCGGGCGGTTGGTTGCAGCAATAATAATGACGCCTTCATTGACACCAAAACCGTCCATCTCAACCAATAATTGATTGAGGGTTTGCTCTCTTTCATCATGTCCGCCGCCAAGACCGGCACCTCTGTGACGGCCTACCGCATCAATCTCATCAATGAAGATAATGCTGGGAGCGTTCTTTTTGGCGTTCTCAAACAAATCACGGACACGGGAGGCACCAACGCCTACGAACATTTCTACAAAATCAGAACCGGAGATAGAGAAGAAGGGGACACCTGCCTCGCCTGCAACTGCTTTGGCAAGCAGAGTTTTACCGGTTCCCGGGGGGCCTACCAACAAGACGCCCTTAGGAATTCTTGCTCCTAACTGACGAAACCGTGCCGGGTCTTTCAAAAAGTCAACAATTTCTTTCAATTCCTCTTTTTCTTCATCAGCACCGGCTACATCATCAAAGGTCTTTTGGGTTTTTCCGTCAGTGGTTACACGCGCTTTGCTCTTGCCAAAATTCATGACACCACGACCGCCGCCACCGCCGGATTGCTGCATCATCATAAACCAGAATACTACAAAGATAATGAGCAGGCCCAGTGAAGGGAGCAGGCTT
>JAZOWR010000136.1:0-2093 GCA_045659345.1 Ructibacterium sp. | reverse complement strand
ACAGGAAGCTTTAGAGTCCGGGATATTGAATACAATTCAATGTCTGAAGGTATAACCTATAAAAAGCTGAACTTATTGAAAAACGTTCCGGGTGGATTGCCGATTATCGGCAGAAGTTGTAAACTTAATTTATGCACAGTTACTTAGGGAAACCATGAAATACTTTAAAATTTCAGAAGAAGATTTAGTCCGGCTCCTCAGAGACTCTCTGACCCTTAAGGAGATCCTGTCCGTTAAACCGGTTTCTGAGGATTTAGCCGAGACTGAACTATCAAAGTTCCATGAAGTTCCGGAGTACATAGTTCCGATGCCTGAGAAACCTTTCTATTATGTTGAGGGAGTAATCCCGGGGCATCTTGTCAAGACTTTCGAGGTTTCCGGAGGATCAAAATGACCCTGTGGGAATTTCTAAGGGTGATTCCCTGTGATACTGAACTGCGGTTCCTGAACTTTGTCGGGAACAACGCTTCTCCGGAACGGGAAGGTCTTACCTGCGTCAGGGACTTCTTTGAGAAGCCGGCGTACTCGATGTTTATGGGTTCAGAGGTACTGACGGCAAAACCCTGCATAAGCATCGGCGGCAAGCCGATGCTTGAAGTTCGGATTAGGAGTGCGGATTACTTGCCATGAACTACGGAATGCCCTACAAAGGCAGTAAAAACAGAATAGCCGAAAATCTCATAGCCCAATTGCCTCCGGCAAGGCACTTTTATGATCTTTTCGGAGGTGGCGGCGCTATTTCTCATTGCGCACTGCTATCAGGCAAATATCAATATATACACTACAATGAACCTGATCCTTTAGTCTTTAAGGGTTTTCAAATGTTCGTAAACGGAGAGTTTAAGACTGAAAAACGTTGGATTTCCAGAGAGGATTTCCATCGTTTGAAGAAAACAGACCCATATGCAGCAATCTGTTTTTCGTTTGGAAATAATCTCAGAACGTATCTTTATGGCGCATCTGACAGAGAACGATTTAAGATGGCAGTTCATTACAGTATCTGTTTTGACAATAATTCTCTGCTGGCAGAGTATGTTGATCTCTCTGGATTTAAGTACACGTTAGAAAATCTGAAAGAACGAAGACTGGAATTGCAGAGGCATCTGACTGAGTTATATAAAGAAAACAGACTGAATCCAAATGTTCTCAAGTACTTAATGGTCAGCCCCGGAAACATCAGGAACGCTTCACAGAATCTCTTGAACCTTGAAAGAATGAACGAGTTCAGCACCGGAAACGTCATTATGACAAACAAGAGTTATGAAGATGTTGAGATAGAATCGGACTCTGTAGTATACTGCGATCCTCCTTATGCAGGAACGGAACAATACAGGAATGGTTTTAGTGCCGGAAAATTCTGCGGGTGGCTGAGAGAGTCCAAGAACCGTGTTTATGTTTCAGAGTACCAAATGCCTCCGGATTTCACGGAAGTTTTCTCAGTTCAGAAACAATGCAGACTGAACGACAAAGGCCCCAAGCAAACGGTTGAAAAACTATTCACGAATAAACCATTACAGAATCCCTTGGAGTTTTAATGAACTACGGAATGCCCTACAAAGGCAGTAAAAACAGAATAGCCGAAAATCTCATAAAGCAATTGCCTCCGGCAAAGCATTTCTATGACTTGTTCGGAGGCGGAGGCGCTATGGCTCACTGTGCTTTACTGTCCGGAAAATATCAGTTTGTGCATTATAACGAACTTGATCCTCTTGTGTTCAAAGGGTTTAAAATGTTCATAAACGGGGATTTTAAGAACGAAAACCGCTGGATTTCCAGAGAAGATTTTAACCGTTTAAAGGATACAGATCCTTATGTCGCTATTTGCTTTTCGTTTGGAAGTGCATTATCCAGTTATATATACAACAATGAACGTGAAAAATTTAATAAAGCCGTTCATTTCAGTATTTGCTTTGACGATAATTCATTGTTGTCGGAATATATTTTTATTGAAAATTTTAAATACACCAATAAAAATTTAAAATTAAGAAGAATAGAACTTCAAAATTATTTAAGAAATTTGTGGAAACATGAAAAATTAAATAATGACATTTTAAAATATGTTAAAATTGAAAATAAAAATATTTGGCTATCTC
>JAZOWR010000135.1:0-2153 GCA_045659345.1 Ructibacterium sp. | reverse complement strand
TAATCAGTCATGAGCATAGAGATCTCCTTTTGATGCGGTAGGGGTACTTTCATTTTAAGGTTTTTTGTCTCTATGCTCAACTATTAAATTACGACTTTGGGGTCAGGCTCATCGCCTGACCCCAACATTTATTATAGAACCTTTATTGGTCGGAAAGGTTTTGAATCCAGTTTGTTTTCCGTATCAGGATGAAGCCTAAAACTGCTTTTCCGATATCTACGCTTTGGCAAATGGCAAACAGGGGGATAATAGGCAAATCCGTGAACCGGCTCAGACAGAACGCCAGGGGAATGGTGAAAGCCCACATCACGCCTGCATCATAGAAGAAGGTGAGAATTGTCTTTCCACCGGAACGCAGGGAGTAATAGATGCAGTACAAATAGCCCATCAGGGGTTTCATCACCGCCAGTATTAAAATCAGCATGGTAGACAGATTCCGGACTTCCTCAGTTGTATTGTACAGCAGGGGGAACAGGGGAGAGATGATTGCCAACAGACCGCCAAAAAGAACGCCAAAGGCAAGAGCCAAATTCAAAAGTTTCTGGTTGGTACTGCGAATCTCCTCCTTGGGCACGTTTGCCCCCATCATCTGCCCCATCAGGATGCCCACCGTGCTGGCAAGTGCGACGACAACCACACTGGCAAGGTTATTGATGGTATCGCAGATATTGACAGCAGGAACGACGCTCAGGCCGCAGGTGGAATAGCTTTGGGAAAGGACAGCTAAGCCTGTGGCCCAAAGAAACTCATTGATAAGAAGAGGCATACCTTTTATAGTAATTTTCTTCACCAGCGGCAGTGGGACGTATCCTGAACGAAGTAAGCCCTTAATAAAGGGACATTTCTTTGCATTCAGGTGTGTCCAGAGTACTAAAATGAGCAGTTCCACATAACGGGAAACTACCGTTGCAATTGCCGCGCCCGCAACACCCAGAGCAGGTAATCCCAAGTGGCCGAAAATCAGAATATAGTTCAGCAACAGATTGACACAAACTGCAGTGACACCGCTGAACATAGGCACAACCGTTTGTCCGGATTCCCGAAGTGTACTGGCGTATACGTTGCTCAGCGCAAAGGGAATGATACCAATGAGCATAATCAGCAGGTATTCATAGCCGAAATGCAGAGTTTGGGCGGCTTCTGCGGGGTTACCTTCTCCTTGCAGATAGAGCCCAATCAGGTCAGGGCCGAAGGGAATCATAACGCCCATAAACAGGGCGGCAATTCCCGTGCAGATATACATCTTGTAGCGAACCGTATGTCGCATCCCCTCCAAGTCGTTAGACCCGAAGAACTGGGCAGTAAAAATGCCTGCGCCGGAGGTTGCTCCAAAAACACACAGGTTAAAAATAATCATCAGCTGATTGGCAACGGATACGCCACTCATTTGCACAGTGCCAACTTGCCCAACCATAATGTTGTCCAAAAGGGCAACGAAGTTGGTGATGGCATTTTGTATAATGATCGGGAGGGCAAAAAGGGTTACTCTTTTTAAAAACGCCCAATCCCCAAAAAGTTTCTTTATCATTCGTTACCTCATAATACTCTTAAAAATCGGGCAGACAATAAGTCCACCCGATTATTTATTAAACAGCTTTGCCGCCGATATAGACGGTCTTTTGTGAATAGTCTGCACTGCAAACCACAAAGTCTGCCAGCTTACCGGTTTCAATAGAACCGATTTTATCCTGAGCGCTCAAGGCACAAGCAGGATTGTAGGATGCGGCACGAACAGCAGTTTCTTCGGCAATGCCAAAGTCCATAGCCCGACGCATACATTCAAACAGATTGGTGGCAGAACCGGCAATTGTTCCATCCGCCAGCTTGGCAATGCCTCCTGCCAAAAATACCTGCTGACCGCCTAACTCATATTCACCGTCAGGCATACCGCAGCAGCGCAGGGCATCGGAAACAATAATCGTTCTCTCCGGACCAAACATATCAAAGGCCATCCGTACAGAGGCAGGGTGAACGTGCAGTCCGTCGCAAATCAGCTCTGCCCGAACGTTCTTGTTTTCCACAGCCGCAGGAATCACACCGGGCTTGCGGTGATTGATGGCAGGCATAGCGTTAAACAGGTGGGTCAAATGGGTGGCACCTGCGGAGAACACCTGAGCAGCGTGGTCATAATCGGAATCGGTGTGGGCAACGGA
>JAZOWR010000134.1:0-2638 GCA_045659345.1 Ructibacterium sp. | reverse complement strand
AGTAGGTAATCATTTCTTCGTAGTTATCTGCAAAGGATGGAGTATCCTCGCCCACATAAAAGTAATCCTTGATGCGCAACTGGGAATGAATCTTATTCAGGCGATCTGTAAATTCCGGACCGAAAACCAGAACCGAAACATCAGCAAGGTCGGCGCAGTAAGCGATTTCCTCTGCGGAGAATCTAAAGTTCATGGGAACGGCAACGGCACCGGATTTGAGGATTCCAAAATAGATAGGAAGCCAGTCGATGCAGTTCATCAAAAGAATGGCAACCTTGTCACCTTTTTTGATGCCTCGGGTTAAAAGCAGATTGGCAAACCGGTTTGCCATCACATCAAATTCCTTCCATGTCAGTTCCCGACGGTATTTTTCGTGGGTAGAAGATTCAATCAGGCTATATTCTCGCCAGGAGATATCCATGTCCGGTTGTTTTTCCGGATTGACCTCCACCAAACTTACATCGTTTGGATGAAGTCGGGCATTTCTTTCAAGAAAATCGGTAATCGGCATAATTCGTACCTCGTTTGTTATTTAAATTTCCCTTTGTTCCGGAGAATGGTATAAAAAACCGCCCCCTGAATACATCCAGAGGACGGAAAGAGAATCCGTGTTACCACCTCGGTTCGCAGATACCTCACGGCAAACTGCCTCATTGAGTAACACAAAGCAAAAGTTGATGTTGTATTACTCTGTGCGATTACGGGCACTTCCGATAACGGTTACTGCTAGTTCTCCGTTACAGCTCCCGGACTGTATTCAAATCAGTTCCAAACTCCGGCTCGCACCACCCGCCGTTTCTCTCCACTTCATTCCTGATTCTACTTGATTCCGTTCATCACTTTTAGGTCATTTTAGCACAGAATCAGGCATTTGTCAACAAGCTATTTCGCACGCCGCAGATGTATTTTGCAGAAAAAAGCACCAATCTTGTATCAAGATTGGTGCTTTTTTCTGGTGGAGGTGAGGGGGATTGAACCCCTGTCCGAAGAAGTATCCCCACAAGGCAACTACGAGCGTAGTCAGTGGTCAGGATTCCCCCGCGGTCAAGTCCGCTGACAAACTCGACCGGTCGGTAGCTTCATCATGCGTGACCGGGTCAAAGCTTTCCCGGTTCACGTTCACCGCTGGTTTGATACCCTGCTCCCGAATCGCGGTTTATCGGGGAGGGCAGCTGCACTTAGGCAGCGTAAGCTAAATTATTGTTAGCGTTTAATTTTAAAGTTTGGGTTTGTTACGCAGTACCCGCTGCGGCTCGCTCCTCATGTATCTACGACCCCGTCGAAACCTTTACACCCCCCAATGTTTTTATAATCTCTTCATCCATGCAATGGATAAATCTACCCATGGCTGTACAGAGGGGACTACCTGCGATGCGTCAAAAGCAGTTACTTCGTTTGCAAGTGAAAGACCGTGTTCACCTTCAGAGAAAATGTGCATTTCCAAAGATACCCCGTGCTTGCGCAAAGCCAGAGCAAGGTGCAAAGAGTTTTCCACCATAACTCCCTTGTCGGTGTAGGTGTGCCAGAGAAAGGTTTTGGGGGTGTCGCAAGTTACATGCTCATCCAGCCCATAAAACTGCTCGACATCTTTGCCTCGACCGGCAAGAAACATCTCCTTGGTGCCGGGATGGGTGTGCTCTCCGTTGACAATAACCGGATAAGCAAGAATCATCCCGTTGGGTTTGTTTTCTTCTTCTATGATGCCGGAATATTGTTTCACGATCTCTTTATCATAATGAACGCCGATGCTTGCTGCCAAATGACCGCCGGCAGAAAAGCCGCAAACCACAATCTTGTTTTTATCAATATGGTGTTCGTCTGCAATGCTGCGGACATAGGCAATCGCTTTGGAAAGCTCGCAACAAGCAACCGGCCAGCCGGTAGGTGCAACCGAATAATTCAGAACAAAGGCGTGAAATCCTGCTGCGTTATAGCGGAGTGCTACCGGTTCTGACTCTCTGCAAGAAACCCTTGTATATCCGCCACCGGGACAGATAATAACTGCAGGACGAAGAGGCTCTATCGTCCGGATCAGCGGGTCGTCGGTCAAAATATAGGTTGTCAGTTTGGGATTGGTTTCGGGCGGTGCAAAGCCTAATGCTTTGTAGTCTATCGACATATCAACTTGATAGTGTAACATGGTATTTACCTCATTTCATCTTTGGTTAAATTCTTTAAAAGTTCGACTGATATTTCGTTTGGCGTCTCGCTCTGCAATGGCGGCACGCTTGTCATAATTTTTCTTGCCTCGGCAAAGACCAAGCTTTACCTTGACATATTGACCTTTAAAATAGAGCTTTAACGGAATCAATGTATAACCTTGTTGCTGGGTTAGTCCTATAAGTTTATTGATTTCCCGTCGATGGAGGAGAAGTCTCCTCGAACGCAATGGATCGTGGTTAAAGATGTTTCCTTGTTCATAAGGGCTGATATGCATTCCAATCAAAATGGCTTCGCCGGTTTTTAAGGATACATAACTGTCTTTTACATTGACCCTGCCGGCACGGAGAGATTTGACCTCAGTACCGCGCAGTTCCAGACCTGCTTCGTATTCTTCGTCTACAAAATAATCGTGATATGCCTTTTTGTTTTGTGCAATCACTGCATTTCCCTTATCCTTTGCCACATATTTCACCGC
>JAZOWR010000133.1:0-7868 GCA_045659345.1 Ructibacterium sp. | reverse complement strand
GAGAACGGTATCAGCCGTTCCTGGTCTGAGGAATCCCAGTTGCTTAAACGAGTGATCCCTCATTGTGGGAGCGTGATTTCTAATGCGTGACTTGAAGCGAAACCAGAGGGCGGTGTGGTATGCCGTACCCACCGCCACGGTGCCTATTCTGGATGAGTATGGCAACGATACTCTGGAGGTCGAAACCGTCTACCGCTCCCCTGTTCGTATTCGCTGTAATGTGAGTGCGAATATGGGACAGGAGGCGGTCGCTGTATTCGGCTCCCAGACAGAGTACAGCCGTACAATCAGCATGAGTGGCTACGAGTGTCCTATGTTGGAAGGCTGTCGTGTGTGGTTCGGTGTAGAACCCAACGAAGCAGCGGACAACCACAATTACATGGTAGCCCGTGTGGCTGACAGCAAGAACGGTTTTCTGGTGGCTTTGAGGGAGGTTTCCCCTTATGCCTAAGACGATCCGCATAAACGGTTTGTCCGATCAGAATATCCGAAATGCCATCAAAGAGGTTCGTAAGTATCAAAGATGGGTCGAGGACAAAGAAGCCGAACTGCGTTTGCGGTTGGCATCTGTGGGTGCTACCGTAGCATCCATTCAATTCTCCAGAGCCATTTACAGCGGTACGAACGATGTGTCTGTTCGGGTGGATAACACCGGCAGCGTGGCTGTGATTTATGCCGAGGGCGAATCGGTAGCATTTATCGAGTTCGGTTCTGGTGATAAGCATGGTCACGGACACCCCCAAGCAGGTGAGTTTGGGTTTGGCCCTGGTACATATCCGAGTGACAAAGGACACTGGAACAACCCGAAGGGTTGGTGGTATGGGAATAGCCAACATACCTACGGTAATCCCCCTGCGATGGCAATGTACCAGGCGGTGCAAGCAATGACAGAACAAATAACGATGATTGCAAAGGAGGTTTTTAGGGCGTGATTGATAAGTCGAATGAGATTTTCAATGCTGTTGCTATTGACCTCCGTTCAGCATATTCGGGGATCAAAGTTGTGGGTGAGTATGTTGCTACTCCCACAGCATTCCCTACTGTAACTCTCGATGAAATACAGAACATTCCCGCACATCTGGACAGCAGCGTAGAGAACAAATACGCAGAGGTTGTCTATCGAGTACAGATTTTCAGTAATTCTAAAAGCGGTAAACGTGCCGAGGCTCGTGAGATATACGGAGTCGTGGACGCAAAACTGCAAGCGTTGGGGCTGTACGCAGTAACATTCTCTACTACCCCGACAATTTATAACTCCGATGTCTACTGCATCACGGCTACCTATCGTGGTGTGATAGATAGAAATGGAGCGATTTTCCGAGGATAAGGGGGCGAGTGTATGTCTGTGACCATTGATAGTCTTGATATACAAATTCGTTCAAGCGCCGGGAGCGCATCGGCAAACATCGACCGGCTGGCTGATTCTCTGGGAAAACTGCGTGAAAACGCAAAGTTGACCACAGTTACAAACAACCTAACTAAGTTGTCCGATGCTCTGGGCAAGCTACAAAGCTCGTCTACTGATATGTCTAAACTCAAGAGCTTAGCGGATAACTTGTCAAAGGCGATGGGTTCTCTCACTCAGCTCAAGAATTTGTCTGGAGTAAGCAGTGCTCTTAATTCCATGAAGCGGATACCGGAAATCATTAAGCAGTTGGATTCCTCCACGATGTCTGCCTTTACGAAGAAAATGCGTGAGCTGGCTGGAGCTTTGGCTCCTCTTGCCATTCAGATGGAGAAAATCGGTTATGGTTTCTCCCGATTGCCCAGCCAAGTGAGCAAGGCAGTAACGGCAACCAACAGAATGGCGAAAGCAAGCCGTGAGGCTGCCAATGCTCAAGAGAATCACAACGAAGCGATCAATGTTTCTCGCCTCAATCTGGCTACATGGATCACCGCAGCACAAGGCGTTGTGCAGGCGTTCCAGAGCATCAAGCAGTATATCGCTGCAACGATGGCTGATGCTATCGAGTGGGATGGTATCCAGTTCCGTTTCGGTCGTGCGTTCGGTGAGGATGCTGAGGAAGTGCTTGCCTACGCAGAAAAACTCAGCGATGTCTTGAAGATCAATCAGCAGCAGTTCATGCAGTACAGTTCTATGTTCGGCTCTCTGCTGAGTGGTTTCGGTATGAGCCAAGACAAGATTACTGACATTTCCGTCGGTTTGACCGAGCTGTCCTACGACATTTGGGCGGCTTACAACGACCGATACAAGACCTACGAAGATGCGTTTGAAGCTGTTCGTTCTGCCATCACTGGTGAGATCGAGCCTATCCGTAATGCCGGTATTGCATTGACCGAGGCATCCATGCAGGAGTATCTGGATAGTATCGGCATGGCAAGCGTGAGTATCGAGAAACTGACCGAGGCTCAGAAGTCCGAAGTCCGTTACGCTGTCATGGTTAATTCTGCTATGAGCCAGGGCATCGTAGGCACCTATGCGAAAGAGATGAATACGGCTGAAGGTGCTATTCGTAGCTTGACTCAGCAGATGAAAACTCTGAAGCAAGCCTTCGGCTCTCTGTTTATCCCGATTCTCCAGGTGGCAGTTCCGTGGATCACCGCATTCGTTGAGATTCTGACCGATGCCGTGTACTGGGTGGCTGCTCTGTTCGGCATTGATATGCAGAAAATCTCGTGGGGCGATACAACAAAGGGTGTAAGTGGATTGGCTTCCGGTGCTGAAGATGCCAACGAAGCACTAACTGGTGCTAAGGATGCAGCCAAGAAACTGAAAAGCTACACGATGGGTTTTGACGAACTCAACATCATCAACCCGACAAGCGATGCTGCCGGTGGTGCTGGCGGTGCCGGTGCTGGCGACGGTTGGGGTAGTGGTCTGGATTTGGATAGTCTGTGGGACGAATCCGTTTTCGCACAGGCAAGCCAGAAGGTCAGCGAGATTAAAGAGAAGATTCTGGAATGGAAAGTTCCTATTCTCATTGCTCTCGGTCTGTTGGGTACCGCAGGAATGATTAGTGTTTTGGGTACTGTCATTTCCAAGATTGTAACTGCAACCAACATTATGAGAGCATTTACTGGTGCTATCGGCGGTAGTCAGGCAGCTATGAGTGCTTTGTCTTTCCTCTCTACCAAGTGGGCGAATGTTGCGGCTGTGATTACCAAGATTCCGTCCGTGTTTACCAGCATCGCAGCCAATCTCAGCGGTCTTGTCGGTGGGTTTAAGGCTGCGCTGACGGTAGCTGGCTCTTTCGTTGGCGGTTTGACCGCTGGCCCCATCCTATTGGTCGTGGGTATTATCACCGCAATCGCATCCGTAGTAGTGTTCCTAAAACGGAACTGGGAGGAAGTAACAAACGCTGTTCGTGGTTTCTTTGAAACCAACATCGTTCCTAAACTGGAGAGCATCAAGGAGAGCTGGGAGCGAATGAAAGCAGCTGTTTCTTCCATGCTCCCCCCTGCTGTCCTCCAGTGGTTCAAGGACGCTGGTAAGTGGATTGGCGATCTCGTTCATAAAATCGGTGATTGGTTCAAGAGCGTAAAGTGGCTTGAAGCAATCGGAACTGTTTTTGAATGGATCGGCGGTATTCTGTTCTCCGTGTTCAGCGGAGCTTTGGCAGGTGCGATTTCCGCTGTTATCGGTGTGGTTGACGGTTTGATTCACACATTCTCTGGTGTAGTCGAGGTTGTCACGGGTCTGGTTGAGTTCTTTACTGCGTTGTTTACTGGTGGCGACCTCAACAAGCCCATTCAGCAGATTGCAGACGGAATCGTAAACATCTTTGTAGGTCTGTATAAGTCCACAATCGGTGTGGTCGTTGATTTCGTTAAGGGAATCATTGATTGGTTCGTCGAACTGTGGGACGAACTGGTTGGTCACTCCATTGTCCCCGACATGGTTAAGGCGATTATCGAATGGTTCCTTAGTCTACCTGGTAAGATTCTCCAGCCGATTCAGCAGTTCTGTGCCGATCTGAAGCAGAAGTTCGTTGAACTGTGGGAAGGCGTCAAAACATGGTTTACGACCAATGTTGCGCCGAAGTTCACGCTGAAGTTCTGGTTGGATAAGTTTGCGAATCTGAAAAATGGCTTCACCCAGACCATCAAAAACGCTGTGAATGCTGGTATCGACATGATGAATAAGTTCATCGGTTGGCTCAACTCCAAACTGAATTTCAGTTGGGACGGTCTGACGATTGCCGGTAAAGAGATTTTCAAGGCTGGTAGCATTCAGTTGTTCACCATCCCCTCTATCCCCCGTTTGGAAACGGGTGGTTTCCTGGAGGACGGTCTGTTCACGATGAACCATGGCGAGATTGCCGGTCGATTCAACAACGGCAAGTCTGTGGTAGCCAACAATCAGCAGATTGTGGATGGTATCGCAGCCGGTGTCTACTCTGCCGTGGTCGCTGCCATGAACGCCACCAACGGTCGCCAGGGTCAGAGCGTGAACGTCTATCTGGACGGTAAACAGATTACCGCAGCCGTTGAAAAACGGCAGAGCGAACGTGGTATGCAGTTGATCGGCAATCAGCTTGGATACGCATACTGATACGTATACACATAGAGCGCCGTGAGCGCCACTTTTGAGGAGGCGATGTCTATGACGGCACTTGTAACAGTAGCAGGTGTGGCACTTCCTGAACCTAGCGAATATAGTGCGAACACTAGCACTCTTGTAGACAGCGGCCGAAATGTGCAAGGTGTCGTGGTTGGAAGTGTCATTCGAAACGATGTAGCGAAAGTCGAATTGAAGTGGCGCTATCTCACCGCCCAGCAGTGGGCGTGAGTGCTGAGTTTGTTTACCAACAATTTCTATAACAGCGTGACCTTCTTTAACCAGGCAACAGCTTCGTACACCACTCGCCAGATGTACTGTGGCGATAGAACCGCAGGGATGTGGCGCAGACACCCCGAAACGGGAGAAGTCATGGGCTTTACCGATTGCTCTCTCAGTTTGGTGGAGGTGTGAGCCATGATTGCTGTATCGAACGCATGGAAGGCAGCACAGCTTGAAACGCTTGTGCCTATCTCGGACATTCGTGTTGAATACAACATCACCGAACCCGGTGTGCAGGATGAGGCTCGTTCTACTACAACCTCTGCCGAGGAAGCCTATTCTACGGTGGCTGATGTAGTCAACGAGGAGGCGCTGAACGAGCCTCCGTACGCTACGCTGGAACACAATCTGTGGATTCTGAATAAGAAGCGAGTTGCTCTGTCGGATAATTCTACAGCGACAGATGGTTTCGTTAGTAAAAACTTCTCTAGGGAGGACGGCACATTTGCCGACATCCCAACCATTACTATCTCGTTCAGCCAAGTGCATATCGCAAGTGTGCCGGGTATCTCCGTTACTTGGAGTCGAGCATACGAGGAGTATGCCACTCGATTCCGCATCACGGTGTATAACGGAACAACTGTGGTAAAAACCGCACTGGTTGAGGATAACCGTTCTGTTTCCTGCAATGTATGGGAAACCATTTCTGGTTACGACAAGATTGTTCTGGAGATTTTGGAATGGTGCAAACCTCATCGCCGTGCCAGGTTGATGGAAGTTTTGATTGGCATTAAGCAGGTCTACACCAAGGCTGACTTGATGGGCTTCAGGCACGAACAGAGCGCTGATCTCCTGTCTGGCTCTCTGCCGAAAAACAGCATTGTGTTTGAGTTGGATAATACCGACAACCGTTGGAACCCTGATAATCCCGGCGGTACCGAGCAGTATCTAATCCGTCGTCAGACCTTGGTCGTGCGTTACGGTCTGCTCATCAACGGCGAAATGGAATGGATTCGTGCCGGTACATTCTATATGTCCGAGTGGGATACTCCTTCGAATGGCATTACCGCTAGCTTTACTGCCAGAGATTTGCTTGAGTTCTGCACGGAGATGTACGACGGCCCTCGCAAGGGTAGCCTGATGCAGATTGCACAGGCGGCTTTGACTCAGTCCGGGATCGCCGTGGAGGATGCAGCTCTATCCGAAGTGTTGGCGGATATTCAGACAGATTTCAGTGAGGACGATGCCGACAACACTTGTGCCGAGGTTTTGCAGATGGTGGCTAACGCCGGTCGTTGCTGCATCTGGCAGAGCCGTGACGGTAAGTTGCATATCGAGCCTCTGAGCACAACGCTGACGGATTATGTTATCGGTACTATGAACAACGGGTTGTCAAACGCATATGAGCATCCTGAGTTCACGCTGTCTAAGGAACTGAAGGCTGTCAGAGTAAACGACGGTCAGGGTGTTGCTACTTACAGCAATGATGGTGCGGTACAAGAGGTTTCTAACCCTCTCATCGTAGATGAGGCAACAGCCAACGCCGTGGCTGCATGGTGTGGCGATTGCTTGAAGGTGCGTAAAACTCTGTCGGGATCGTTCCGGGCAGACCCTCGTCTTGATGCACTGGATAAGGTAACGGTGGTTTCCAAGTACAGCAGTAATCCCGTCTACATTACAAACATCAAGTACGATTACAACGGTGCTTTCCGAGGCACATACGAAGGGCGTGTTGCTGAATGAGTAGATTGCCGAGTGGCTATATTGAAGTAGAGTATATCGAAGGCACTGGGACGCAGTACATCGACACTAAATTTCGTACATCGGTAACTCCTGTGAAATATCACATTGTGTATGAACATGATGCGTTTTTGAGCGGAGCCGCTTTTTTCGGTGCAAGAGAAGGCGAATCGTCCCAAGATTCTGGCTGGGTGTATGTTGCAAGCAACGGAAACATTGCGCTTTACATTGGCACGACCTCCGCATCTCTAGGTGCACAAAATGTTGGCAGAGTCAATGAGCTGACGTTAGAAGTTACGAGCGATACGGAATATTCGTATTCTTATAATGGCGTTGTCGGAAGTGGCACATACCGTGGCAGCAGAAGTGAGAGCATATCTCAATATCTGTTTGCGATCAATAGGTGGGGTGCGGTGCGGTGGCCAAGTGCAATAAAAGTGTACGCTTTTAGCATTACCGAAAACGGCAACTTAGTCAGAAATTTTGTGCCTTGCATCAAAAAAGATGGCGAAGCAGGAATGTATGACACCGTGACTACGGAATTTTTTGGGAACTCTGGCTCTGGTGCATTTGCCGTGGGAGATATCGTTATGTCACAGTGGATGATTACCGACCGCACGGAGCAGGACGTTGACCGAGTAAAGATTCTGGCAGAGAAAGCATGGCAGGACATGACCGCAGAGGAACGATCCGAGTGGCTGTCCCCCATGAAAGGCTCTTACAACCACACTGATCTGAATCGTGTAGAACAGGCTGTGGCGTATGTAGCTGACCGCCTAGAAGAATTCGGGTATCTCCCATATCATCCGATTACTCGTGAATGGTCCGTCGAGGATATTCCGAGTGCCGATGATTTAGCTAAATATTTCGGCAACGTTGCAATGCTGCGTCGTGCGATAACTGTTTGGGAAAGTACGCCAGTAGCGCCCGATAGTGTCGATAATTTCGGGGCGAATGAAGCGAATGCTCTGGAGCAGATTTTGATGGATGTTGACTTTATCCTGACTCGCATTTCGCAAGCGTGGTTTTACATGGGCGACCTTTATTCTGCGGAGGTGTAACGATGATTGAAGTAATTGATAGAATCCCGACCTATCCAGGTCGAGTGAAAATGACTCCTGTCCCCGGACAGGAATATACCTACGATATGGTGAGAGCTGATGCTCCTATCGAGGTCGGCACACCAATTAACCGAGCACTGTTTGACAGTTTGCACACGGATTACAAAGCCTTGCAACAGAGGGTGGATAACTCTCTGTTTGAAATCAGCAAGAAGATTCCGTTGAGTGCCGTAACAAACGGAGAAACATTTGGGTTGTACGAAAACGGAGTGCTTGTTCCGTTTATTAAACTCTTTGATACATACGGCAATACTCAAAGAGTAATT